>JBCLFD010000001.1:0-89120 GCA_038912545.1 Minisyncoccia bacterium
CGATAGTCGGGAGCGACGGCGCTGGTAGTACGACATCAGAAATAACAATGACAGTAGAAGACGCTGTCGGTTCGGGAGGCATCATTGAATTCCACACGCTGCTCGGCACATTAGAAATGAAGAATGCGAGAGCAATCGCAATCAACACGCCGAGGTAGGGTTCAACACGTTGTGGCATTACCACACGCTATCCTAAAAATGGTATTCTCGCACGTAGGCGGGATTAGTTTAACGGTAGAACTACAGATTTCCAATCTGTTGGCAGGAGTTCGACTCTCCTATCCCGCACCAAATATCACTGGTTTTATATACTTGACAAATATTTGAATACGTGTATACTAGTAGTAGGTCATTGTCGCTGTGCGTCGCACAGCCTTAATAAGGAGAAAGTCATGGAATTCACGAACCAGATTTTGGCACTCGTCGTGTCTATCGCGGCGATGTGGTTGGTGATTGTGGGGATCGCCGTAATGGTTCGCGGTCCCCATGCCGGTGCCACCGTTTTCTGGTGGCCCATCCGAACCGGTTTCCGGCTTCTTCGCCGGATGATCGGGGGTCTGCTCATCGCCGTCGGAGAATTCATCCGGGGATGATGAGTAGTGTGGCGAGGTCCGCGTTAAACTCCTTCGCCAGTCGAATCGGCGTGTAGATTCTGAAAGCCGCGTAGCAATACGCGGTTTTTGTTTTACCTCATGTGAAATGAATCGCGGCGCCGAGGGCGCCGCGATTTCTGTTTACTCCGACGCTTTCGGTCGGAGCCCCGACTTCTGACGTCGGGGCTGCAAACTGCTTACCGCTTACTATTTTACGGCATCCTTCAGCGCCTTGGCGGCGCGGAACTTCGCGGTACGGGTCGCGTTGATGTGAATCGTCTCGCCCGTGCGCGGATTGCGCCCTTGGCGCGCCGGGCGCGCCTTGGTCGCGAAGATGCCGAGCCCTGCGATAGAAATTTCTTCGCCCCCCTTCAGTCCGGACACGATGGAGCTAATCATGCACTCCACTGCGCGCTCGGCGTCGGCCTTCGTGCTTCCAAGCACGCCGTGCACCTTGTCTACGATGTCTGCTTTGTTCATGAGTATCGGTTAATGGCTAATGTCGTAAAGTATAAGAAACGCGCCATTTTGTGCAAGAGGGGTTGTCAACTGTCAGTGAACAATGCGTAATCACCGCGCGAACTCAACGACACGATTTTCGCGGATGATATTAACCTTGATTTCACCCGGATATTTCACCTCGGCTTGAATGCGCTTCGCGATATCGCGCGCGAGCGTGTGCATCGCGAGGTCAGTGATCTTACCGGGGTTCACGAAGACGCGAATCTCGCGTCCTGCGGATATTGCGTACACTTTTTCTACCCCTGGAAAGGAATTCGCGAGGCGCTCCAAGTCGCCGAGGCGCTCCAGATAGCGGTCAACGGTGTCACGGCGCGCGCCCGGACGACCCGCGGAGATAGAATCCGCCACCTGCACGATCATTGATTCGGGCGTTTCGTAGGGATACTCCTCGTGATGTGATTGCATCGCCTGAATGATTCGTTTATCGACGCCGAATTTCTCTAAAATGCGTCGTCCTATTTCTACATGCGTGCCCTGCACCTCGTGGTCAACCGATTTACCGATGTCATGGAGGAGCGCGCCGGCGCGCGCGATAGATGTGTCGGCACCGAGCTCCTCCGCGAGCATGCCGGCGATGTGCGCCATCTCTATGGAGTGCGTGAGTACGTTCTGCCCATAGCTGGTACGGAAGTGGAGGCGACCGAGAAGCGCAATAAGTTTCGGGTCTAGCCCGATAACGCCTGCCTCATACGCGGCGGCTTCTCCTTTTTGTCTAATAATTTCCGCCACTTCGGCTTTCGTTTTTTCTACCATCTCTTCAATCTTCGCCGGTTGAATACGACCGTCTGCAATGAGTTTTTCTAACGCGATTTTTGCTATCGCACGACGCAATGGGTCAAACGAGGAGAGCGTGATGCGGTCTGGCGCATCATCAATAATCACATCCACGCCCGTCACGCGCTCAAAGGTTTTAATATTGCGTCCTTCCTTGCCGATAATTTTTCCCTTCACTTCGTCGGAGGGAAGAGAGACATGGAGCGACATGACGTCGGCGTTCACGGCATTCCCGAGGCGATGAATAGCGGTGGTGAGAATTGTTTTCGCTTTATCCTCAAGGCGTTCGCGCCCGTGCGCCTCCAGCTTCTGGAGACGCAAAAGGAGTGCCTCTTCGTATGCGTGTTCAATTTCTGAAAAAAGTTCTTCGCGCGCTTTTTCTGGCGAGAGATTGGCGACTTTCGAAAGTTCTTTTGTACGCTCGGCCACCAACTGTTGTGCCACAACTTCGCGCGCGTGCACTTCGCTTTCCTTACCGTCAAGATCGCGCTGGCGCGAATCAAGAAATTCTTCACGTGCAGAAACGCGCTCTTCGCGCGTGACGATTTTTCCTTCACGCTCTTCAATCGGCGCAAGGCGTTCGGTCTCAATGACTTCTCCGCGAAAT
Source organism: Minisyncoccia bacterium (assembly GCA_038912545.1). Taxonomy (GTDB): domain Bacteria; phylum Patescibacteriota; class Minisyncoccia; order Phycocordibacterales; family Phycocordibacteraceae; genus C7867-001. The sequence goes on from JBCLFD010000001.1 coordinate 2,497, forward strand.
TCGGCATCGGCGACAATCTTCGCTGCTCGCTCCTGCGCGTGGAGCAATTTCTGTTTAATATCCAGCTCCAGCGAACCGCGGCTCGCGAGGCCGATGAGCACACGCAGTACATAACCAAGCGCAATGCCACCGACGCCCGAGAGCGCCAGCAATATCAATATAATTTTGAGTGACATACAGCCCGTTTGTTTAATCCGCCACAAGGCGGTCTGAAATCAATAAAAGGGAAGCGCGGTGGGTCAGCCAGAACAGTCAATCAGCGAGGCGGTATGGAAGGACTCTAGCACAAACGTTGTTATTTATACACCTGATCCACAATGCCGTATTTCTTCGCTTCCTCGGCGGTCATAAAGAAGTCGCGCTCAACATCTTTTTCAATCTTCTCTAACTTCTGGCCTGTATTCTTCGCGAGGATACGATTCAAATTTGCGCGGAGTTTTAGAATCTGCTTCGCGGTAATTTCAATATCGGTCGCCTGACCTTCGGCGCCGCCGTGCGGCTGATGGATCATGACTTCCGCGTTCGGCAGTGCGAAGCGCTTGCCCTTCGCTCCGGCAGAGAGAAGAATCGCCGCACCAGAGGCCGCCATGCCGACACACACCGTAGAGACCGACGGCTTTACGTGATTCATCGTATCGGTAATAGCCAGGGTCGCCGTGACCGAACCGCCTGGGGAATTGATGTAGAGGGAAATATCTTTCTTCGGGTCTTCGCTTTCAAGGAAAAGGAGTTGAGCGATGACGATATTCGCCGTGTCATCGTCTATGGGACCGCCCATAAATATGATTCGCTCTTTAAGTAAACGCGAATAAATGTCATAGGCGCGTTCGCCGAACTGGCTCTTCTCAACGACCATCGGGATAAGCATGGATGATTTCATAATTTATAAACCTGAAGGAGCAAACAGCGCTTTTTCTTCTGCAATCCGCTTGCCCCAGGCATAGAATGCACCGATAACAATCATCAGCACGATAATAACAATAGAGATGACGACGCCCCACGACTGTGCCTGTGGCGAGGGTACTCCTGGCGGCAAAAGTTTTTCGTTTTCCATAATTATTTCCCATCAAGGTACATCTTGCACGCTCTATCAAATGCCACTTTCGCTTCCTTCTGACCTTCGTAACCGTTAATTTCAACGGATGCCGGTTTACCCTTTAACTGCTTGTACGTCTCAAAGAAATGCACGAACTCTTTCAGCTGATGCCCATTGACATCCTTAATGTCCTGTACGTCGTCCCAGCGCTTATCGTCAACCGGCACGGCAATAATCTTGTCATCCGCATCGCCTGCATCAATCATACGGAGTATGCCGACGGGTCGCGCAGAGACCAAGATTCCAACGTTGAGCGGGTACGTGGTAAGAAGTATGACGTCCAGCGCATCATCATCGTCCCAAAGCGTCTGCGGTACGAAGCCGTAATCAAACGGATAGGCAGCCGAAGAATAATTCGCTCGGTCCAGCTTGATGATACCGGTTTTCTTATCTATCTCATACTTATTGTGCGAGTCCTTCGGGATTTCAATGATGACGTTCATCGCTTCACGCATCCCAGGGTCAATATCATGCAGTAGATTCATATATTTCTAGTATACCGCATGTGCACAACAAAGCTTGCATACCCCCCAGATAGCGTATAGTTATCGTAGTCTCTTATCCTAATCAATAAACTCTCCTCATGAAAAAGATATTGCTCGCTTCCTTCGCATTTGTCTCGCTCCTTGTGGGAGCCACTTCATTCGCCCCGACGGCGCAGGCGCAGGCGACTACTGGATGTGCTATCACTACCGCTCAGGCATCGGCCCTTACCCAGCTTATTCGGTCAGCTCCCAATTTAGACCAGAATGTCTTTGTTACTTTCATGACTGGTTTCTCAAGCGGATGCATCACCACACCCCAGGCATCGGCCTTTACCCAGCTTATTCGGTCAGCTCCCAATTTAGACCAGAATGTCTTTGTTGATTTCTTGACCTCTTTCACGAGTGGCAACACGACAACAACCCCCACTCCCACCGTCCCAACCCCCACTCCCCCCGTCCAAACACTCCCTGCGGGCTGCCTTCCTGGCTACCTCTATAGCCCAATCACGGGACAAAGGTGTGTTCCGATTCCACCGATTCCACCGATTCCGGGACCTCTGTCTCTCGACGCAATTTTGGCGCTTGGGGGATATCATCCGCGAGACCCGAACGGTCTGCCAATCTTCGTGCTCAATCAGGTAATTCCAATGAGAGGATATGTGAACAATATGCCGAGTAATACGCAGTTGAGTTTTGAGATTGAGAGAGAAACCCCCGCACGTAATTGGGGAACATTCTCGAAGTTTACTTATGCGAATCATGCATCGCTCTGGAACAACCCGCAGATGGGTTGGACCTATGAAAATCTCGTCATCCTCTCTGCAAATGTACAGGCCTCTGGTATCACATCGGGTAAATACCGTGTGCGCGCGTATGTGCAACTGTGCCCGACGCAGGGATGCAACCAGAATCCTGATTTCCCCGGATATGGCCCTACTCCAATTCTCATTAATTCCGACTGGCGAGAGTTTTGGCTGAATGCTGATACAGTGATTACCGTCACCGCGCCAAACGGCGGTGAGCGATGGGAGATTGGGCAATTGAATACTATTACGTGGGCTCCCTACAGCTATAATCAATATGGCGAGCCAGATATCAATCCTGCGAGAGATGTGCGCGCGACTCTCATAAACGCGGCGAATGGGTTCCTTGTTGGGGACATTATGGACACGGGTAAGGCCTCGCTACATACCTACTTTAACTTGGGTAACTACACCAATTTTGCTCAGCCAGGGCAATACTATGTGCGAGTTGACAACCGTGTGACAGGAGCCACCGATAGAAGTGATGCGCCGTTCACGCTGTTGCCGCGCTCAGTTGACGTGAGGGTGAACGACTCGGACGGCCCCGTCTCGCTCTATGATAATCAGCCGATAACCGTGATGGTGACCACAAATAACGTAACCTCGTGCACGCTTTCCGGTGTTCGCGCCTCAATAGGAGGTAGTTACAGTGGTATTCCGTTTACGCCAAACACTTCGGCCAGTATGTACGCATTCGCTCCGGCAGGAGGTGGCTCGACTTCAATATATGCCACCTGTTATAAAAGCGATGGCTCAATCCGATCAGACGGTGTGCAGGTCAACATCACTTCATCATCAGCAAGTCTCCAGGTCGTAAGCCCTAACGGTGGGGAATCCATTGTTGTGTCCGACACTACTCAAGTCAAAATCGCGTGGCGAATGGATGGTATTACTACGCCAATTTCTATCGCGCTCTACAAGAATGATCAATGGCTCTTCTGGATAGAAAAAGCCCTTTACTTAGATAAAAGCGACGGAACATACTCTTACGTTTGGGCTCCAAATGCAAAGGGACCAACTCTACCGAACTTTAGCATAGAAGGTAATTCTGGGTACAAAATCTATATCACCGGACAGAAGGCAGATGGTACGGACTATGTGAACGATAAAAGCGACGCGCCGTTTGGATTTGTTGGTGTAACGACAACTTCCGCGCCGACGCTCACACTTACTGCAAATCCGAGTACGATTAATGCGGGTCAATCGACAACTCTCTCATGGTCATCAACAAATGCAAATAGTTGCACGCTTGGAGTCACAGGGTTTAACAGTGTTTTTGTTGATGCGGCAGATTCGCAACTCGTAACTCCACCTCTAGGGACATCTTACACACTTACCTGTACTGGCCCCGGCGGTTCGGTGACAAAATCCGTGACGGTGACCGTGGGTTCGACCACAAGTTCTGTAAGTGTGACGGTAGATCGGAGCACTCTCTCAACTAGCTCATCTCGTCCAACGTTTACTGGCAGTGCTACTGGCTTGTACAGCGTTGAGCTCGTTCTCTACAATTCATCAAATAACATTGTTGGCGCTTCGGGCTCAACTGCCGTACAGAATGGCCGTTGGACAATGGGTCCACTTGCTCAGACAATACCAAACGGCACATACCGACTAGAGATACGTGGGCGCTTGAGTAGCGATGACGTCAATGAAAAGCTCTACGCGACTGAAACAGTAATTGTGGCATCTACAGCCGTAGCTCCAACCCTTACCTTCACCGCGAGCCCTTCGTCAGTAACCGCCGGCCAATCAAGCACTCTTTCCTGGACTTCAACAGGGGCAACATATTGCAAGGTTAGCGGCACTGTTTCTAGTCCGGGGCTTGTTGGTACCGAAACAGTGAGCACTTCAGGCACTCTTGGAACCGGTAGTGTTGGGGCGACAACCATATACACCATGACCTGCAGCGGTCCCGGCGGCTCGGTGACAAAGTCGGTGACGGTGGGTACGACTGTGTCTTACCCAACTGCCGCTACTAGACCTGCTACTAACATATCTACTTCGTCGGCCAGGTTGGTAGGAGTAGTTAACGCGAATAACTTACCTTCCGTTTATTCGTCTTTCCGCTACGGCACGGCTAGTGCGACCTGCGCTGGTGCGGGTACTGATACAATAGTTCTGTCCAATCCTAGTCTTATTACGGGCTCGGCTAGTACTACAGTTGCGCGTATCACAAGAAACTTAACCCCGAATACAACATATTATTTCTGCATGGAAGTTGTTTCTGGTGGAAAAATATCAGCCCCAGCTAGCCTGAGACGTTCATTCAGAACCTTATCCTTACCTGTTCCTACTGAACCAGCTGGAAATGGCGGAGACCCCGGAGGAGCTTTTGATGGGGGGGCTGGGGCTGGAGCCGCCGCCATCACCGCCTTCGACTCGGCTACCGCAGAATCATCGTCTGGAACTGCCTTCTCTTACACCTTCACGCAGGACCTCTATCGTGGAGTAGAGGGGACTGAAGTTGCGGCGCTCCAGAGAGCCCTCACTCTCCAAGGCCTCTTCAACGAGGAAATAACCGGCAACTTCTACGACGTAACGCTCAAAGCGGTTCGCGCATTCCAGACACAATACGGTATCAATGCAACCGGATACGTCGGTCCTGAAACGCGCTCGAGATTGAATGCTCTCTACTCGAGGTAATCACTCTTACTTAATTGGCTTAGCAAAATAGCTGACAAACTTCTCCGCAATGGCGAAAATGCGCTCTGTTGAGTAATGGCGTGGGGACTTCTCATGAAATGCAAGGGCTCTGAGTAAACTTTCGTTGGACATGAGTCGTGCTTCTTCTCTTTGATTGGCAAGCGCATTTTTATCCATGCCAAAGTTTATTTCTCCTTTTCGTATCCTCTCTTTTTCCAAATCAAGATCATGAGCTTGTATAATCTCCTTCGCCAGCTCAAGGGCACGATGAGCGGTAATCTCGATTTGCTCTTCTGGATAGATTGCGTAGCCGTCGAATGATTGTCCCAGTTTTGTTCGTTTGCGATTATTGCTCCTAATCCTTTGCCGTTCAAGGAAATCAATACCTTCTTCTATTTTTGGTTTACCTTCCGTCATTGAAGACAAGTATAAACCCTTGACTGCAAATTGCTACTAGACTTTCATATACACTGTTGCGACAGCAGTTAGTAAGAAAATTACCAACTAGTAACTGATAAAGAATATACTAGAGTAATTTTATTCTTTACGCAAACCCCCACTGTCTATCCTGCCATCTATGTATGTATTATTTTTGTCAGATGCACAACTACCTGCATATTTCCAACTGACTTTCGAACTGATAACAAAAGTCTCTGGATCAACAGGAACGACGAAATAGTAAGAAACAATCCTGCCAGTTCTTGAGTCAACGTAAGCATCAACATTAACGTTGCCAGTTGTTGGAGCAATGGAATGAATTGCCTTAGTAATCTCGAGATTGGTTCTGGATATACGAATGATGTCACTGCGCTTCAAACAGCCTTAACAAAAGAAGGAGTATACAGCGGGGAAGTAACGGGCGGTTTCTACTCACAGACATATCTCGGAGTAAAAGCATTCCAAACAAAGTATGGTATTGAGACGACCGGTTTTGTATGGCCAACGACGCGCGCGAAATTGAATGGTTTGTATCCTAACTAACTATTCGTCTTTGGCTTTGTCACGATCTTCTGTAGCATCAGCGGCGGTCTCGTCGCTCGCAGGAAGGGAAGTGAACTCTTCTTCGGCAGGCAGGATGGTGACCTCTGCGGCAGCTTGCGCAGACGCAACTGCACTTGGATTTTTATTGTCGCTTTGCTCTGTAAAAATCTCGGCGCTTTCTGTCGGCATAACTCCTGCTTCAGCTGCTGGATCTATTTCAGAAGGAGCTGCCTCTGCAATTTCAGTCCCACCAGAAGAGACGATATCAATATTCCAGCCGGTGAGCTTCGCCGCGAGCCGTACGTTCTGACCGCCTCTACCGATAGCGAGCGACTGCTCGTCCTCGGAGACGGTGACCCTCGCACGATGCTCTGCTTCGTCCAATTCAACTGAAATCGGCGTTGCGGGCGAGAGCGCCTCCTTCACGAATTCCTTCGCGTCTTCGTTCCACTCAATGATATCAATGCGCTCTCCTCCGATTTCGCTCATCACGGTAGAGACGCGCACGCCACGCTGGCCCACGAGAGAACCGACCGGATCCACGTGCGGGTCAAGAGATTTGACGGCAATCTTGGTCCGACTGCCTGGCTCGCGCGCAAGCGCCTTCACTTCTATCGCTCCAGAGGCGAGCTCCGGTACTTCCATTTCAAACAATTTCACGACAAACTTCGGGTGCGCACGCGAGAGTCGGAGGTACACGCCTCTGAATCCTTCGTCTACCGCATAGAGGTACGCGCGAATGCGTTCACCCATACGGTAGCGCTCGCCCGGAATCTGCTCTTCGTAGGGGATAATGCCGGTCGTACGACCGAGATCAACGAATATCGCACCGCGCTCCATACGCTGGACGATACCGCTCACGATTTCGCCCTTCTTCTCGCCGAATTCTTCCATCATGGAGAGCTTCTCGGCTTCGCGTACTTTCTGAATCACAACTTGCTTCGCGGTCTGCGCCGCGATACGGCCGAAATCGTCCTGTGGTTCAAGCGGGAAGATAATCTCTTCGCCGAGCGCAACGTCGCGCTTAATCATCCTCGCGTCGGTGAGCAGGATATGCTTCTCGCTGTCAAAGCGGGGGAGCTCGCCTTCGGCGAGATGTTCGTCTTCGTGCCACGCTGGGTGGCCGGAAGCTGGCTGTTGGAGAATGGATTCTTCTTCAGTCGGAAAACGAACGGTGGTCTCGTCAACAACCGTCTTCACCTGTTCAAAAGCGATGGTACCGGTATTGAGATCCAGCTTGGTGCGGATAACTTGTCCGCGCTTGCCGTATTCACGCTTGTAAGCGGTGGCCATCGCGGACTCTATCGCATCAATCATCGTTGCACGCGAGATCCCACGATCTTCAAACTCTCCGAGCACTGACGTCATTGTTTTGAGGTCTATCATATGGATTGTGTATGTCGCACCTGATAAAAACAAAGTCCGACTCGCGGACTCTCGTTACCAATAAGGTAACAGAACTGTAGATTTGCGCAACTTTTTTGAGTTATAACATGCCCAACGCTTCCCAAATATCTTCCTCTGTTTTCTTTTTACTTTTACAATACGCAAGCAATTTCTTAAATATTTTCTCGTTTACTTGCCTATACGAATTCGGAGTCAAGGTTGTGACGAGCCCGCGTATATCATCGGGGTCGGACTCTGGATCTCGAAGATTGATGAAATGCGAAGTTCCTTTATTGCTCTTTACCACCGAAATCCCTAACTGTGGAGCTGCCTTAATCCAATCAGCTTGTGTAACGTTATTTAACTGTCGCCACAATTCCTTGTTTTGGATTTCATTGGCCATTGCTCTACGCAAAGTTCATAACGAAATTCAGTGGCGAAGGCACCGATTGGTCTGCAGCGTCGAAGCGAATGTTGAAAGCAGAAAATATTGCTTCTCTAATGAGCGACTCTATTTCCAAATTTGAAGGGTTCGGATTGGTGTTCCCCGTAATGATTGCTGGGACTTCTACACACTCGGCATTCCAGCCCTCTGCGTTTTTTTCTATCGTGAAAGTTAATCCACCTAGTTTGGACACCTCATTTATAACCCGTACCTTTTCTTTAAAAGGAATGTCGGGTTCGTTCCCGAATACGGCAGCGTATGTTGTTTCTGGTTCCATAATTAACTCCAATTTAGCACCTTCTTGAAAAAAATTCAATAGCGATTTGCGTCAAGCACTCCCGAAGAGTAGGGTAGAGGACGCGTTGTACTTTACTCATCAGACTGCCATATCCCACAACATCATAAAAAATTGTTTGAAATTATCAGCCACAATTTTTGATTTAACTACATAAAGTATTGGCGGATTAACGAAGGTATAAAACGATACGGTATCGTTCATAATCATAATATTCACAACTCCCTTGGGGAATTTTGGCAACCATCGAAATTCAAAATGCTGGCGTTTAAGTACTTGTGCGTTCTCTGCTACGTTATATTCCTCTTTATAGCCGATATAATAGGATTTTAATTTTTTCTGGTTTGCTATGGGAGCATATTCCTGCTCATACGAGCCCGCCATCATGTCAAAGAATCCTTGGCTTGCCCCACCAATAAAATATTGCTCTGTTCCTTCAGGAATTGATGCGACGCGCTCTACTTCATAATCCTGCATTGCGGAAATACCTTGTATTATTTCAAAATCTTGCTCATGTCCAACTTTAGAAAATTTTTGTAGTTCACTTACAATTTCTTCAGCCTCCACCATTTTTTTCTTGGCAATTTTTTCAAGCTGAACAGGTGGACGTGCTTTATATTTTCCATGCTTGCCGTACCTTATCTCATCCACAAGCCCCATCTCAATAAGACGATGAAGCGCTATGTATACATACTGCCGATGAATCTTGGCTCCGAGGGCTATCTTTGAACCACCGGCTTCCGTGCCACGCCCCAAAAGATATACATACACCCTCGCTTCGTTCCCCGAAAGGCCAAAGGAAACAAGAGCTTGAAGGTATGGTTTTTCTACCATATTTTTTATTAGGTCTTTTTTAACTGTCATATTAGTAATGACACTATATCAGAATGTCCTTATTTTGCAATAGAAAATGTAACAATAAACTGTCATAATAGGCATTGACAATAAATACTTAACCTGCTATTATCTTGTCAGAAGGTAATCAGCACCTTGAACACTGCGAACACTTCGCAACCGCACCTCGGGCACTGGGGTAGGGAGAAGACAATGAAAATGATTCTTGTAGAAGCTGATCCTGCAGGACTCGCCAGAGTTCGTGATCTGGGGGACGTCATGGATGCGGCCTTTGGCCCCGTACCGGGGTTTTATCCTTTCTCTAGTCCACTCTGTGGCCCTCTCCACGATCCCTCGCGTACGTATAACGAAGATGGGACAAAGAGGGGGCCAACGGGGCCGTTTTAGAGACTCGAGCTCGGGTAGCCTTCGCTCCGTGGAGAGATCCACGATAAACCTCTCCGCGATTCTCATCCGCGTGTTGATGAGACAGGTTCCGAGGCAGACCTAAATAAAAAGCCTCTTGTGGAGAAAGTTATTGCTTTCTCCTCTTTATAAAGTTTCTGAAGTAATTCGGAAACTTTTAGAGAAGCATTGCCTGGTTAGATTTAGATAGGTCCGGCGAGACGCTGAACGGTTATAGGAGTCAGCCAAGACCAGGACTGAAAGGCAATGGGCATGTAGAGCCAGCAGGCGAAGGCGCGGGGGAGATAGAGCCCTACAGGGTCAACGCGTGATTCCTGAAAAATCTACCGATACAGAACCTGTCTCGGCGTTGCGGAAACGCAATGTTATATCAAAGTAGCACTGACTACACAGTGCGAAATGGTAAATGTTTGGAGATATGAGGTAAGTTGATGGAAATAACTCATATCTTCCCGCAAGCAACGCGGGACGGCAAGGTCACCGCCGATAATGACTACCATTCGTTGACCACGACACGGCTACCGCACAGCACACCACTGTGCGGTTTTCTTTTGCAAACAGTGGGTGTGAAATGCGTAACGAGAGGAGGCGGAGACAGGATATACTTATTCTCATGCACGTTTCAGAGGCAGAGCTAAAAGAGTTCATTCTTGATTCGGGCCTCGTGTCCAAAAAGGATATTGACGCCGCAGCGATAGAAGCGAAGGAGCGCAGTCAATCGCTCGGCGATATTCTCGTGTCGCGCGGACTCATGAACGAAGACGCGCTCCGGCGCATCACCGCCTACATCTTCGGCATTCCATTTGTGAATTTAAAAGATCATCACGTCCCGATTGAAGTGCTCATGCTCATTCCGGAGCCGATTGCGCGCACACACAATATCATCGCGTATAAGAAGACCGTGGACTCGTTGGAGGTCGCCATGCTGGACGTGGAGGACCTCGCATCCATTGATTCGGTGCGGAAGAAGACGGGGCTTAAGATTCTGCCGCGGCTGACCGACAATGACAGCATCCGTTCTGCACTCCTGCAGTACCAAAAGTCGCTAAAAGACGAATTCGGTGACATCATTTCGGCCGAAGCAGGGAAGATTCAGCAGGTTGTAGAAGGCGGTCCAGATCTTTCTGGTGATGATTTGAAAAAAATGGCGGAGGACTTGCCGATCGTACGCATCGTGGACACACTTCTTCGTCACGCTATTTCGCAGGGCGCGTCCGACATCCACATTGAACCGATGGAGGCGGAGGTGCTAGTGCGCTATCGCATTGACGGCATTCTCCACGACGCGATGACCCTGCCCAAGGCGGCGGCTGCCGGCATCGTCGCACGCATCAAGGTGCTCTCCAATTTGAAACTGGACGAAAAACGTCTCCCACAGGACGGCCGCTTCAAGATGGAGACCGATGCCGAGCGCGTCTCCTTCCGCGTCTCTATTCTCCCGACCTTCTTCGGTGAAAAGACGGTCATGCGTCTTCTGCGTGAGACGGGAGAAGGATTCACTCTGGACGTTCTCGGTCTTCACGGCGAGAATATGGAGCACATACACAAGGCGCTCAGGCAGACAACCGGCATCATCCTCGTCTCGGGACCGACGGGGAGCGGTAAGACGACGACACTCTACACGATGCTTGATATTTTGAATACGCCGGACGTTAATATTTCAACGATTGAAGACCCGATTGAATATCAGATGAGGCGTGTGAACCAGTCGCAGGTGAACGCGCAGATCGGCTTCACCTTCGCGAACGGACTTCGCTCACTCGTGCGCCAAGACCCCGACATCATCATGGTGGGCGAAATTCGCGACAGCGAGACCGCTGCGCTCGCTATTAATGCTGCACTCACCGGTCACCTCGTGCTCTCTACCATCCACACCAACAGTGCCGCCGGCGCTATTCCGCGCTTGATTGATATGGGCGTGGAGCCGTTTCTCATTACCTCCACCGTGCGCGTCATCATCGGCCAGCGTCTTGTGCGAAAGCTCGTTGATAACAAAGAATCGTACATGCTGGACAAAACAGCGCGTGCGAAGATTGCGTCCGACATTGATTTTGACGCGGCGATGCACGCACTGAAAGAAGAGAAACTTGTGAAAGAGAAGGTGACCATAGACGACGTGCCCTTCTATCGGCCCGTTCCAAGTCCGCAGTTCGAGGATGGCTACAAGAGCCGTATCGGCATCCATGAAGTGCTCGTGGTCTCTTCCGCCATCCGCGAAATCATTCTCCACTCGAGCACCACCGACGCGATTGAGGCGCAGGCGAAGAAGGAAGGTATGCTCACGATGCGCCAAGACGGTCTCTACAAAGCCGCGCGCGGTATCACTTCGCTTGAAGAAGTCCTTAGGGCCGTAAGCGAATGATATGCGATACCGCGTGACGATACACAAAGAGGGTATGTCGGACGAAATCCGCGCCATTGAGGCGTCGTCACACTTCGCCGTATACGAAGAAATACAAAAAGAAGGTGGCCTCGTGATAGATCTTCAAGATGGCATCATCGGATTTGAGATTCCGGCGTGGCTCCTGATGACTATTGGCACTGGCGTGAAGCATATGGAAATCGTCCGCGTGGCGAAAAACCTCTCCGCCATGCTCTCTGCCGGTCTCTCTATCTCGCGCGCGCTCTCCGTCATTGAACGGCAGTCGGGCAATCCACGGCTTAAAAAAATCGCGTCTGGTCTTGCCGATGATATAAAAAAAGGGTCCTCGTTCCACGAAGCGCTCGCATTGTATCCGAAGGTATTTCCTGAATTATTCGTAGCGATGGCGAAAGCAGGCGAAGAGTCCGGTTCGCTTTCAGAAGCGCTTATGGTCGTCGGACTCCAAATGGAGCGCTCCGACGAACTCACGCGGAAGATTAAAGGTGCGATGATTTATCCGACCATTATTATGATCGCGATCACTATCGTTGCGGTCTTGATGCTCATCTACGTCGTCCCGACACTGACCAAAACCTTCACCCAGCTCGGCGTAGAAGTACCGCTCGCTACCCGCATCATTGTTGCCCTCTCCGAGTTTATGGTGGCAAACGCCGTTCTTGTGCTTGTCGCGCTTATCGCGCTTGTGATAGGGGGCATCGCTTTCGTACGATCACGCATTGGCGCTCGAATCGTGCTGTTCGGCGCCTTGCATGCGCCGGTTATCGGCGAGATCGTGCGGGAGACCTACTCTGCTCGCGCCGCGCGCACGCTCTCATCGCTCCTCTCCTCGGGCGTACCCGTATTGCAAGCACTCTCTATCACGAAAGAGGTGGTCCACGCTGAAGCATTTGCTGCGGTCATCAGCGATGCCATCATACGCGTGAGAAAAGGCGAACCAATGTCCACTGCATTCATTGATAACGCTTCGCTCTATCCTATTCAAATGGGCGACATGCTCGCGGTGGGAGAAGAAACAGGGAAGGTGGCTGAAATGCTGAAACAAATTGCAGAGTTCTACGAACAAGACGTCGCCGACAAAACGAAAGACCTTTCTACCATCATTGAACCGGTCTTAATGCTTATTATCGGTGTGGTCGTCGGCGTCTTCGCGGTTGCGATGATTGCGCCCATTTATTCGCTCTCATCAGCTATCGGTTAATAGCATCGTGTATGTATTTCCGCCCTTGTATACAGTCGAGAGGATTCTCTCTGATAGAAGCAATTGTTTCTATTGCACTTCTCGGCGTGCTCTTGCTCGCTTCCGCAGCGCTTATGCACAGTATTCCGCTCACGGCCGACGCGCGCGATCAGGATATCGCCCTTAAGATAGCGAGTACCAAAATTGATGCTCTCCGGGCGCTCGGCTACGTAGCACTTCCCGCGAGTGGTACCTTCACCGACCCGACATTAAATTTACTTGCTTCAAGCGCGGCAACCATGGCCATTGCAACTTTCAATGCAAAAACGAAACAAGTTGACGTGACCGTATCGTGGCTCGCGCGTGACCAGACACCGCGTTCGCTCGTGCTCACCACTCTGATAACACACATCGGTGGCTTATGAAGAACCGCGGCTTCACGCTCACTGAAACAGTAATCGTTATCGGCCTCTACGTCGTTATTCTGCTCGCCATTACGAATGCGTACCTTTCGTTCACCCGACTCTATGCGTACCAACAAACATTTGTTCCCGTTGCGCAATCGGCGGGCGGTGCGCTCGATGCGATAACCGCAGCGGTACTTCCAGCGAGTCAGGTGCTCGCGCAATATACATTCTCTGGAACAACGCGCTCTTCAAGCTCCACAGCGCTCGTCATTGAATCCCCATCCTACAATAGTTCGGGGAGCATCATCGTTGGAAAATATGACTACATCGTCTTCTACTTGAGCGGTACTGATCTCTATAGAGTCACTGCAATCGGTGCGGGCAGTGTACGCACTGCGGGCACGAAGAGAGTCGGAAGCATGGTGAACTCACTCACCTTCACCTATGACAATACTGATTTCGCCCTCGTGACGAACGTTGATACTGATATCATTACGCAGACGGTGGTGCGCGGACAGACGGTTGGTAGTCGTCTCCACCAACAAACATTTCTGCGCAATAAATAATCGACTATGTACAAAACCATACAATACCAACAGGCCTACCTGCGCAGGCGGGCGCGCGGCAATGTTCTTCTCGTGACGCTCATTTTCCTCGGAATCTTCGTGACAAGTGGGACGGCACTTCTGAGCTATCTCACGACGTACGCACGGTCAGAGCGTATTCAGGTAGCATCCACCCAAGCGCGTATGCTTGCGGAAGCCGGCATCGATAAAGCGATACACGAACTCAACCAGAGATCAGATTATTATGACTATGATTATTATGAAAATGAGACAAGTTATGACTATGGTTATTATGACAATAGGACGAATACGACGCTCGGTGCAGGAACGTTTTCAATCACTGTTTCAACCATCGACAGCGTGACCAAACAAATTACGGCTACGGGATATGTGCCGAACCGTACCAGTCCCGTATCACGAAAAACAATACAAGTTCTTGTGAAGAAAGGCCGTTTGTGGATTACGTTCCGTTACGGCACACAGGCAGGGCAGGGCGGTATTTATTTCTCAAATAATTCTGCTCTTGAAGGTAACCTGTATTCAAACGGCAATATCGTCGGTTCAAATGGCGCCTACATAACGGGCTACACCCATGTAGCGGGTAGTGCGGGTTCAATTTCGGGAATGTCGTGTCTCGGGGGTGTCGCGAGCGGTAGTTCTTGCTCGAGTTCATGGACCCCCCATAACGCATACGCACACACGATAACTAATTCGAAAGTTACTGGCACACTATATTGTCAGGTTGGGTCGGGAAATAGCCAGTTGTGCAACAAGTCACTACCAGACCCATTGCCGCTTGCGATGCCTATCAGTGATGACACTATTGCGCAGTGGAAGAGTGGTGCCGTAGCGGGTACGACTATCACTGGAGATTACAATATTTCCTCTGGTTCGGTGACGCTCGGGCCGACAAAAATTATTGGAAACATGACTGTGTCGGGTACGGCAACCGTGACGCTCGCGAATACCGTGTGGGTAACCGGAAATGTCAGCTTCAGTGGGGCGGGTGGTGGTTCTCAGGTGAAGCTTGCATCAGCCTTCGGCTCGCAGAGCGGTATTCTCGTCGCTGATGGTCAAATCTCAATCGGTAATAATGTCTCCTTCCAAGATTCCGGTACGAGTGGTAGTTACATCATGCTTCTGTCGACCAGCAGTTGCGACGAAAGTACGACAGGAAGTCCGTGTATCGGCAAGAACGCCATCGAGATTAGTAACAATGCAAACATTATCATCGCGAATGCGCAACGGGGCACCGTGACTTTTTCCAACAATGCAGCCGTCAAAGAAGTTGTTGGAAAAACGATCCGATTGAAGAATGGTGCAATCATCCGTTACGGCAGTGGTCTTCCGTGGACGAGGACATTTTTTCAATCCGGCTCCGACAGTTCTTGGGCATTCGTGCCGGGAACCTATACGATCTCACCCTAGCGAGAGCGTGCTACCATTTTCATATGTTAATAGTCGCCAATTGGAAAGCGTACGTGGAAGACCTCGGTAAGGCAAAAAGGTTGTTCTCACTCAGTAAACGGCTCTCTCGCCTGCGGGGGATACGCATCGTGCTCGCCCCGCCCGCTCCACTCCTTGGTGCACTCGCAGTTAAAAATAAGTCCTCGGTTACTTTTTCTGCACAAGATATTTCCGTAACGACCGGCGGTGCGCGAACCGGCGAAGTGACCGCAGCGACGTATATCGCCGCGGGGGCGGCGTATGCGATAGTGGGCCATTCGGAGCGCCGTATTGCCGGAGAAACCGAGAATGTCATCGCAGAGAAGCTCGCCCACGCCATTGCGCACGGCCTTATCCCCATACTCTGCATCGGCGAGCGCGAACGCGACAGCGAAGGGCGCTATCTCTCATTTGTGCGAGAACAGCTCACAACCGCTTTGAATCACATCGCACTGAAGGATCGTACGAATATTGTCGTCGCGTATGAACCCGTCTGGGCGATAGGGAAGACGTCCGCCGATGCGATTGAACCGAACGATTTAAACGAAATGGTGTCCTATATCCGTAAGGTGCTCGCAGAACTCTTGCCGGGGAAGAATGCCGAGCGCACGACGATCTTGTATGGCGGTTCGGTGGAGCCGGGGAATATCCGCGATCTCGCGCGAGCAACCGGCATTGACGGCTTTCTTATCGGTCACGCCTCCGTGGACCCGCATCTGTTTACGCTCCTCGTAAAAGAACTCCACACTTAATTGAGATTGACATGGTTTAATTTAGGTGATATAAGAAACCGCGCTGGAGAAGACGACTGGACTGTTGTCTTTTTAGACGATAAATTCCATGTCTTCTTCAGCGCAGTTCTTTCACAAAATGTCCTTACGGACGAAAAACCAAGGAGCTTCAGATGAAACGCATGATAGGTATTCGCCATCGCGTCAAAGCGACGGTTGCAGGTGTTGCACGGCCCACGGAAGTGGCCGTGAAAGATGGCGAAAGGAATCGCACGCTTGTCCTCGCGGACGAACAGTCGGAACTTGACTTCGTACTTGGGCATTATCCGGTTTCGTACCGGCCGATTGCCGAGCGCGACGAGCTCTCCTCGTTCAAACCTCACCACATCGAGTGGAAAGAGGTGAAAGACGAGAAAGACCTCGACGGCGTTCCGGAGAAGTTCGTCAAGAAAGTCGGCAAGGCGACGCACTACGTCGTGAAAGTGCCGAACGTCTACGACGGCTTAGCCTCTGGCGACACCGTTGCCATGGTGCTCGGCGGCTCGGGCGATTGCTTGGCATACGCCCTTGCCAATCGTGGCGAAGAGCTCGGCGCGCGGGTTCTGCGTCTGCCGCCCTTCGTGCTTTCGAAAAAACGCGATGAGCGGCGTGCGGTGCTTAGCGTAAAGGGGGAAGAGTCGAAAAAGAAAGACGACGACGCCACCTTGCTCGCTGAGCTCGCCTCCGGTCAGCCCCATCTGTTTTACACGGTGGAGCAGGCCGACCGCGATCTTATCTGGCTTCGCGAGTGCCTTCGGGCACGGACGGACGCCATGAAGGCGCGCATCGCCTGCGAGCAACGGCTCCGCCAGCGGGTTATCGGCTCGGTGTTCTGCACCGAAGCCGGAAAATTTCCCGCCGGCGGCATCGAGAAGTTTTTCGACGAGAAGAAAGCAAGCGATGTGATTCTCGTGGCGCTCGAAAAAGAAGAAGCATCTGCCGAACGCTCACTTGCGAAGGCGACCGAAAAACTCGCCATCTACAGCGAAGTACTCGGCAAGGTCGAAGGCTGTGGAGTGATGATTGCCTCGCGCATCATCGCCTCGGTCATCGACATCCGGCGTTTCGAAACGGATGCGAAGCTGAAGGCCTTCATGGGCGCCCACGTGCAGGAAGATGGCCGTTTCCCGCGCAAGCGCACAGGGACTGTCGCCAACTGGCACAACGACGCGCGGCAGGCGCTCTATCTCATCGGAGATCAGTTCAACAAGCGCCCGAATTCGTACTGGGGAAAATACCAGCGTGCGATGAAGGCAAACTTGCGTGGCCGCCATCCGGAAGTGGTCGTCGAGAACGGCAAGAAACGTTACACCGACGCGCACATCCTCAAAATGGCCAGCTGGCGGACGCTTACGCGTTTCATCGAATGGCTTTTCAAAGAGTGGTGGGCGCTGGAGCGGGCGCGTTCCGCGATTCCGCTTCGCAAGGCGGCGTAAGGAAATAGGTTTGGAGCGGGACGATGCCGCAATTGCTTGCAAAAAGCGATCTCTCTACTGTCCCGCCCCACCTTTTTAATTAACAGACGATACTGGCGCTGTTACCTCAACGAAAAGTTCTTTGTCTGTTAATTGCCCCGCTAGCGATAGCGGGGTTTATTTTTGTAATGTTATAGTTATTTCCAATAACATGCGTACCGTTCGCGATATACGAGTGCTTGAGAATATTCCCGTATTGGTGCGCACGGCATTGAACGTGCCGGTAGAGAATGCGGGCGTCATAAATGATTATCGTCTGCGCCGTGCCGTACCGACCATTCAATTTCTTGCGAATAAGGGTGCGCGCGTGGTGCTTATAAGCCACATCGGCGAGCGTGGCACCGAGACGCTTGCTCCAGTTGTTGAAGTGCTCAAACGACTCGTGCCAAATGTGTCCTTCTGTCCTGAAACGGTCGGTGAAGGTGCACGCAAAGCGGTGCGCGAACTGGCACCAGGTTCTATCCTCGTCCTAGAAAATCTCCGGCGACACGCGGGGGAACGAGCAAATGATTCTGCCTTCGCGCGCGAACTCGCCGAGCTCGCCGACGTATTTGTTCAAGATTCTTTCGATACGTGCCACCGTTCTCACGCATCAATCATCGGCGTCCCTCAATTGCTCCCCTCATATGCTGGCTTTCTGCTTGAAGAAGAAGTCACCGCGCTCCAAGGAGCTCTCACTCCGCCCACGCCGTCGCTCGCGATTATCGGCGGAGCGAAATCTAGTACGAAAGAAGTCCTGCTCGCACAACTCATTACGATTTATACGCATGTATTCGTGGGTGGTGCGCTCGCGCATGATTTTTTAAAAGCAGATGGTCAAGAAGTGGGGAAGTCCCTTGTCTCCAGCACCGACTTTTCACCGCTTACGGCACTTCTTAAGAACAAGAAGCTCATACTCCCTATTGATTCAATAGTCATCCCCGCATCTGCGGAAGGCAAGGCGGATGCCCGCGGACAGGCGCGCGTGCGCGGACAAGGCGAAGTACAGCCGGACGAAATCATTTTGGACCACGGTCCCGCCACGCGCGCTCTGCTCGTCGACTTTGTGAAGAAGTCAAAAGGCATTCTCTGGAACGGCCCGTTAGGGAATTATGAAAATGGATTCATTGATGCGACTGATGCGCTCGCGCGCGCCATCAGTGTGTCTGGCGCGCATTCGGTCGTCGGCGGGGGCGATACAGTCGCCTCAATTCAGAACCTCGGTCTTCTCTCGCACTTCTCTTTCGTCTCCACGGGCGGGGGTGCAATGCTTGAATTTCTCGCCAAAGGATCCCTCCCCGGCATTGAAGCATTAGGAAACTGATGTGTCGTTGAACTTCCTTGGAATGAGATGCATATGCACGTGCGGGACATCTTTCCCTACAATGGAGAGTTGTACGTAATCGGCATTCATTTTTTCCTTCAATTCCGCTGCGAGTTTTCGTGCGACTTTAAAAAGATCGTTCGCAACATCGTCAGGCAATTCCCAGAACCACGTATAGTGTGCCGCTGGAACCACAAGTGTATGGCCCGGCCACACCGGATGATAATCGGGAAACGAAACAATCTTGTCGTCCTCGTGATGCGCTTTTTCACTTGGAACTTCACCCGCAATTATCTTGCAAAAGATGCATTCTTTCATTACTAAACAGTATACAATGGCGTGACATGTTTCCGTTACACGACTCACTTGATGAAAAGATACGAAAAGAACTGGGCGCATATGACGATCTGACTGCCGCATTACTGTCGCGGCGCGGAGTGGTGACGAAAGCAGATGCGCAAATGTATTTACAACCGTCATACGATTTGCATCTGCACGATCCACTTATGATGACGGACATGCCGAAAGCCGCCGAGCGGCTTTCCCGTGCAATTCTTTCAGGAGAAAAAATTGCGGTGTGGAGCGACTACGACTGCGACGGCATTCCGGGCGCGGTCCTGCTCCACGATTTTTTGAAAAAAGTCGGTGCACAATTTGAAAATTATATTCCGCATCGACACTTAGAAGGGTACGGAATGAATGTGGCCGGCGTGGAGAAGCTGGCAAAAAATGGCGTCACATTAATTGTGACGGTTGACTCGGGCATTACCGATGTCGCGCCAGTGACTCGTGCGAATGAGCTTGGTATAGAAGTCATCGTCACTGACCATCACTTGCCAGGTGAAACATTGCCACCCGCATACGCCGTGGTGAATCCAAATGCTCGCCCCGATGAAAAATATTTGTACAAAAGTTTGTGCGGTTCGGGCGTCGCATGGAAGCTCGTCTGCGCCGTGCTCGCTACCAATCCGATAGTGCGTGAACGGGTTCCTGTCGGCTGGGAGAAATGGTTGCTGGACATGGTCGGGCTCGCGACTATTGCGGACATGGTGCCTCTCACTGGCGAAAACCGTTTACTTGCTACGTATGGACTGCTCGTTATGCGAAAGTCACCGCGGCTCGGTCTACAGAAACTCTGTCGCGGAGCGCGCGTTGAACAACGAAACATATCAGAAGACGACGTTGGCTTTATGATTGCACCTCGGGTGAATGCTGCGAGCCGTATGGGGGATGCGCGCGACGTCTTCACGCTCTTCACGACTACCAATGAATCAGAGGCCGACGAGCTTGTTAAAAAATTAGAGAAAGCGAACAGAGAGAGAAAAGCATCTGCTGGTGCTATCACGCGCGCCGTGCATACGCGAATCAGGGAGAATGGCGCCGTTGCCGATATCATCGTACTCGGCGACCCCGAGTGGCGACCTGGACTGCTCGGCCTCGTCGCGAACACGATTGCCGAGGAATATGAGCGTCCTGTTTTTCTCTGGGGACGTGAAGGGAATATGAGCATAAAGGGGTCGGTGCGGAGCGGAGAAGTGCATGCGCTCCACCTTATGCGTTCGGCCGGTGATGTGTTTGTTGAATTCGGCGGACATGCCGCGGCGGGCGGTTTCACTGTGCGTGATGGCGCAGTTTTCTCTCTAGAAGAGCGCCTGATGAAAGCGCACGCAGAACTTCGCGCGAGGGTGGCAGACGAGGACCCGCTCGTCGCGCGTGCGGATGCGGAACTCAATCTTGAAGAAATTTCTCCATCGTTCTTTGAGAAGGTCTCTCTGCTCGCCCCCTTCGGCATGGAGAACCCAAAACCTTTGTTTCTGCTCCGCAACGTTGTTGTGAACAATATTTCCACATTCGGAAAAGCGAATGAACATCTTAAATTGAATATTGGAACCGAAACGGGCAATCGGTCATTTGACGCCGTGACTTTTTTTGCAAAAGGAAACATTGCGCGTGTAGCAAAAATGCTGACCCGTGGAGGTCACGCGCATCTGCTCGCACACATAGAACGCGATTCTTTTTCCCGCGCACATCCGATTCGCCTGCGACTGATTGATATCCGCGCGGTATAATTCACCCGATGAAATTCACCATCCATGCCGACGGGGGAGCGAGGGGGAATCCGGGGCCCTCCGGAGCGGGTGCGATGATACGCGATGAGCTCGGCAATTCGGTCAGAGCGGTCTCTGCCTACCTCGGACATCGCACTAATAACTATGCTGAATATGAAGCGGTCATTCGCGCATTTGATGAATTGCTTAAACTGGTGCCGGCAGGCAAACGTAACAAAACAGAAGTCGCAGTAAAAATGGACAGTGAATTGGTCGTGAAGCAAATGCGTGGAGAATATAAAGTGAAGCATCCGGTCTTGAAAGAACAGTACGCGCGACTCGTACACAACATCGGTGCATTCGGCAAAGTCACGTTTATGCACGTCTTCCGCGAAGAAAACTCTGACGCCGACGCCCTCGCGAACGCCGCGATGGATAGGGGAGCATGATCGGACTTGTTGCTATCGTTACGGGTTTTGCGAGCGGGATATTTTCCCGCTCGTTGCTTTTTGAGAGTTGGTGGCCGATATTTTTTGCGCTCTTGCTCGCGCTTATATTTTTTGTCGCAAGTTTTCTAACGACGCGCCGAGCGTACACGCTCGGCGCGTTGTTTTGTATGTGCCTCGTGCTCGGCGGATTGCGTGCTGGGCTCGCCGAGTCGCCGTTACCGAGCACCTTTCTCGCCGACCTGAAGCATCGCGTCACGTATGAGGCGCTCGTCGTGGGCGATCCTGACCTGCGCGATACGAATCAGCGTGTCGCACTCTTGGTTACGAAAGGAGATGCAAAAGTAAAAATGCTCGCGGTCGCGTCGCGCACGTCGGAAGTGAAGGTGGGAGACACGGTCAACGTCTCCGGCACGCTCTCGGTCCCCGAATCGTTTGCTGACGACAATGGTCGTATTTTTCGTTACGACAAATATCTGGAGCGCGACGGCATTCGCTTTATGCTGAATTTCGCCTATCTGCGTGTCGTGCAGACGGCTCCACGATATTCCATACCTGCTGTGCTTGCGCGAATAAAACATTCATTCCTTGACGGACTCCAAGCATCCTTGCCGGAGCCATACGCATCGCTTGCAGGAGGAGTCGTGATAGGAGGAAAGTCCGGTCTTGGAAATGAACTGAAAGATGCGTTCACGCGCTCGGGGCTCGTGCATATCGTCGTGCTCTCGGGCCACAACGTAATGATTGTTGCGAGTTGGGCGATTGCATTCTTTATTTTCTTCTTCGCCCGAGCCGAAACTATCTTTAGAGTTCGCATCCCGCGCGGTGCAAGCATCGTAGCCGGAGCACTTGCGCTCATTCTCTTCGTCGGCATCGCGGGATTCTCGGCGACGGCAATCCGCGCGGCGCTCATGGCTCTCATCGCGCTCTATGCTCGGGCGACCGGCCGGACCTATGCGGCCGGTCGCGCGCTCCTTGTTGTTATTTTTCTTATGCTCCTTTGGAATCCCCTCTATCTCGTTTTTGACCCAGGATTCGGTCTCTCAGTTGTCGCCACTGCAGGGCTCATCTGGCTTGCGCCTATCATTGATACGTTTTTGCCGATGAGAAATGCTTTCTTGAAAAATATATTGGCAACAGCGCTCGCGGCGCAAGTCGCCGTTCTCCCTCTTCTTTTGTACTTCACTGGCAATCTCTCACTCGTCGCCATTCCCGCAAATATTGTTGCCGCGCTCGTGGTTCCGTTTGCCATGGCGTTTTCTTATCTCGCCGGCTTCGGCGGAATACTCTTCGGTTCGACTGCGCTCACCGCAGGCGGCTCCTCTACAGCGTTTCTCGCCATCATTCTTGGCATGCCCGCGTATGGTGCGGCGACGGCCCTCATTGAGCTCGCACGAGCGAGCGCAGCGCTTCCATTCGCCGCTGTTATGCTCCCGCCCTTCCCATTTTGGCTCGTACTTCTCGCGTATACGGCGCTTATTTATTTCGTTGCGTCGTCGTATCGTTTCTCAACGACTGACCAATTAAGGTTCGCGAAAAATGCATCCACGTAATTCTTTTTATCTGCCGGCACATAATCAACCATAAAGGCGTGCTCCCACATATCCAGTGCGAGAAGTATCGGGAGCCCGGCAAGCTGGCCGATCTCATGATCACCCACGAACACAGTATGTAATGTCTTGCCCACGGCATCGTAGTACACGATGACCCAACCGATACCGCGCGTCCCCGCAACTTCTTTCACATGTCCTTCTAACCCCGCGTCGCCATATTTTTCTTTCGCCATTTTTGCCAGACCGCCTTCTGCTTTCTGCATACTGCCTACTGTTTCTAGCTGTTCAAAATAATATTCATGCATGCGCATACCGTCAAACTCAAAAGCGAAACGCCGGCGCAATTCGGCGACGGGGTATGGGTCAAGTTCAAGCGTCCCTGCTCGCACGGCTCCGAGTTTTTCTGCAATTAGATTCGCATGCTTCACATAGCCCTCATAGAGACCGAGATGCACTTTGATTTGTTTTTCTGAAAGTCCCGTCAGTACGGGGAGGTTAAATGCTTTTGGTTGGTAGGTCATGGGACGCATTATACTAGAATTATGATTCGCTCGCTCTCGCGAACTATTCTCGTCTTGGTCATTATCGGATTGACTGCAATAAATGCGTTGGTGTGGCGCACCGCACTTGCACCGCGCGTTTTGACTGTGACGATATTTGAAACGGGGAAGGGGAAGGCCGTTCTCGCGACAACTCCTTCTGGTCGTACGTTGCTAATTGATAACAATTCTGACGCGAGCATTCTGCGTTCTCTCGGTAGTACACTCCCGCCTTGGCGCCGCTCGCTTGATGTCGTCATTCCCCTCAAAGTTGGCGCGGGTCTCTCTGAAGTCCAAAATCGCTATCACATCACACGTCTTATGCGCTCGCTCACTCGCGGACAACGCATCAACTTTCACGACGGCACTTTCATAGATGTCCTGTGGCCCCCGAACAAAGTGGGCGAGGCTCCAGTATTCCTCTTGTCTTACGGCACCACCTCTTTCCTCATCAAGCCGCTTATATCAGCGCGTACCGAAAAATATCTCGCTTCTATTTCTTCATCTCTCCCTTCGCCCTCTTTTGTTATCTCCTCCAGCACCCCTGCTGGCGTTTTCATCTCAAACGGCGTCACGGTCTCAACCAACAAATAAACATATCCCAAATAATCCACGGTCGTAGCATTTATGGGATATATCTCGTGTACCTTAATTCACGCTATAGCGTAAATTAAGGTTATGTGGAGTTTGATATAATGGTTTTATGGGAATGGAAGGCGAAAAGATAAATTTGAATCGTAGGGAATTTCTTAAAGTTCTTGGTGCCACGGCCGTTACTGGGATGTTGCCTATAGAAGATGCTGGAGCCGTTGAAAAAAAGAAACCGATATCACCGAGCTTGAGAGGTTCACCTGAATCACAGAGGAGACAGAACGAGAAAGCCGACAAAGTGAACCTCTCTCGTATCAAGGATGATGCTCAACTGGAAAAGTTTAAGGAATTGAAATTGCTTGTTCCAATTCCGCAGAACGAGACAGTTCAGATTGATCCTCGACTAGCAGAAAAGTGGCGCTGGGTTCGTCCGTGGACAACAAAATTTCTCAAAGATATCGGGCGAGAATACTATAGCCAATTCAAAAAACCGATACAGGTAAATTCTGCGGTGCGAACAGTGGAGCGCCAGAACGAACTGCGGGGTACAAACAGAAATGCGGCGTCAACTGAAGGAGATAAAAAATCATCCCATCTGACTGGTGCGGCTATTGATATTGCGAAGATAGGAATGTCACCCACAGAGCTTGTGTGGATGCGTAATCGATTGCTCGCTCTTGAGAAACGCGCATTAATTGAAGCAACCGAGGAGAGAAGGCAGCTTGTTTTTCATATCATGGTGTTCAAAAACTACTCCCGTGTGGGGAGTGTTTCGAAAACTAAATAACCCCGACTTTTGAGAGCGCGGCAAAGGCACCGTTAACGGCGTTTTTCCATCTCTTGGTACACGACAGAACGGTGAAGAATGGCGAAAATGAGAACTTTGCTAGATTGAATACGAAAAACAACTCGGTAGTCGCCGACACGGAGCTTGCGATATCCCTTCAGAGAACGGCGCAATGGTCTGCCAAAGAAGTCAGGGCTCGTGGTGAGCTTTTCATCAATCGCGTCGCGAATCTTTTCTCGCCATGCTGGCGCGAGGTGGGGGATGTCGAACTTAACGACGATGTCGCGATAAACAACTTCAAACATTAGCGCCATGCCTCTTCGTGAGAAATGAATGTGGCGCCCTTCGTATCACGACTCATTGCAACGAAATTCAGCACTTCGTCCTCTTCAAGCTCAAGTGCCTTTATCAACAGGTGTTCGGCTTTCGTCGCTTGAGGCATCTGATCGCGTTTCGCGAGCCGTCCAAGCATAGTATCGAGCTCGCGAGAGACACTGATATTAATACGTTTCTTGGTAGTAGCCATATACTAAAGTGTATCAGAAGTGTATCACCTGTGCAACTTCTTCCCTGTGGACACTAAGTGTCCACAAAATTAAATACGACCGGCTTTTTTGAGAGCAGCGAAGGCGCCGTTCTTTTTTATCGTTTTAAGGCCGTTCGCCGAGACGTCAATGATAATCGTCTTGCCGAGCTCTGGCACATAGATGCGACGGCGCTGAAGATTCGCCTTACGACGCACCTTGCCGGTGGGGTTAAACTGCGTCGCACGAGTACGGTTAGAATACCGCCCGCCGACTTGCGTGCTCTTACCAGTTATTTCACAAGCGCGTGCCATAGTCGCAACATGGTAGCATGGGATTCAAAACGAGCAAAATGACTTTACTTCTCGCCCTCATCGTTCTCATTCTCTCCATTATCCTCCACGAGGTGGCGCACGGCTACGCTGCCGACTCGCTCGGCGACCCGACCGCGCGTCTCGCCGGTCGCCTGACTCTTAATCCGGTCCCACATATTGATCTTATGGGTTCCATCGTACTTCCGGCATTACTGGTATTCACTCAATCGCCGATTCTCTTCGGTTGGGCGAAGCCGGTTCCCTATAATCCCTATAATCTGCGCAATAAGCGCTGGGGGGAGGCGCTCGTCGCTGTTGCGGGCTCGGCAACGAACATTCTGCTCGCCATTATCTTTGGTCTCATTGTGCGCTATGGGGCGGGGCTTGGCTTTGATGCCACCGCACTTTCTCTGGCTTCCACGATTGCATTCGTCAATCTCTTTTTAGGACTCTTTAATCTCATCCCGATACCCCCTTTAGACGGCTTCACGACTCTGCGCGCGCTCCTGCCATGGAATCTCGCCCAGAGTCTTATTCGTTTTGAAAATCAAATCCGCGCTGGAGGTGCTCTCTCACTCATCCTCTTCCTCCTCATTTTCTACTACGTTCTTGCTGTCCCTTTCTTCAAGCTTGTTATGTATCTCTTCGGTCTCCTTATTGGTGGCGTGTAGTCGTACAGAGAGGCGCGGGCGACTGTTATAATAAAACCGATGGAGTACCAAGTTCCGCAGTTTATTGAAGTGGAGGATAAGGTCGTTGGACCACTGACGCTCCGACAATTTATCTATCTCGCCGGCTCTGGCGGTATCTGTGTCATCCTCATCGCCTACCTGCCACTCGTTTTCGCGATTCTGCTCTGCATCCCCGTTGTTGCGCTCGGTGCCGCGCTTTCTTTTTATAAAGTAAACGGTAAATCGTTTATAGAAATTCTTGAAGCGGGCTTCAATTATTACACTGGAGCAAAGATGTTTCTCTGGAAGCGGGAAGCGCCGAAAGCAGAGAAGCCCGGCGCTGCAGCGGCTGCTGCCGCAGCCGCTGAGGCCGCGCTTCATCCAAAACACGCTCCGCGTCTCACAAGCGGAAAGCTCACCGAGCTCGCGTGGTCGTTAGATATTCAGAAACCAGACACTAACATCCTAGAGCCAAAATCCTAATTTGTATGTCTACTCCAACCATCGGCGCCACACAGCATTTCGTTCCCGTTAAAGAGATCCGGAACGGTACCATTATCCTGAATGATGGCGGGTATCGCGGTATCCTTATGTGCTCCTCTATCAACTTCGGTCTCAAGTCGGCCGACGAACAGCACGCCATCACGCTTGGATTCCAAAACTTCTTGAATATGCTTGATTTCTCTATTCAAATCGTTATCAACTCGCGCAAAATGGACCTGCGTCCCTATCTCGCACTCTTAGAGGGGAAATCCGCCGACCAAAAGACCGAACTAATGCGCATTCAACTGCGTGAATATGTGGAATTCGTCCGTTCGTTCGCCGATCAGGCGAATATTATGACGAAAATGTTTTATATCGTTGTGCCGTACGCGCCGAGAGCGAGCGTGGCAAATGTTCTGCATACAATCAGCTTTCTCGGCGGGAAGAAAGAAACTCAAGCGGTTCGTGACAGCTCTTTTGAAGAAGACCGTATCCAGCTTGAACAGCGCCTCTCGCTCGTTGCAGGAGGACTTGAAGGCACCGGCGTGCGCGCGGTCCCTCTCGGCACCGAAGAAGTGATTGAGCTCCTCTATCGGGCGTTCAATCCGGGCGAGCTGGAGAATCCGATTCGTCTTGATGCATGATTATGATGTGTAAACTTTTAAATATTTAAATATTTTATGTCCTTACTCGACTTTCTCAACAAAAAGAATCAAGAAACGCCGGAGATTGTGCCGGTCCTGCCGAAAGACATCTACCGACAGGGGACACTGAATCTCGTTGATACGATAGCGCCAACCGCGCTGAAGATCGGCTCGCGCGAGCTGGAGCTCGGAGAGAAGTTCGTCCGTGCATTTTATACAATCTCCTATCCGCGTTTTCTAGCGGACAGCTGGTTCTCGCCAGTGGTGAATCTGGATAAAGTGCTGGATGTCTCAATCTTCATCCACCCGATAGACACCGAGCAGGCGCTCCGCAATTTCCAGAAAAAGGTCGCCGAGGTGGAGAGCCAGATTAATGAACGCGAGACGAAGGGCCTTGTGCGCGATCCGATGCTTGATACCTCCCACCAGGACCTTGAGTCGCTCCGCAACAATCTCCAACAGGCGCAGGAAAAACTTTTTGATGTCGGTCTTTACCTTGCGCTTTACGGCGACTCCCGAGAAGAAATTGACAAAACCGAGGGCGATATCCGCGGGATTCTTGATGCGAAGCTCGTTTACACCAAGCCCGCGCTCTTCCAACAGGAACAAGGATTCCGCTCCTGCCTCCCACTCGGCACCGATGAACTCTTGGTTAATTCTAAACTGAATTCGTCGCCCCTCTCGTCGTTCTTCCCCTTCGTTTCGTTTGACCTCACGAGCGATCGCGGGATTCTCTACGGGATAAATAGGCATAATTCATCCCTCATCCTCTTTGACCGCTTCTCGCTGGAGAATTACAACTCGGTCGTCTTCGCAAAGTCTGGCTCGGGCAAGAGTTATGCGACGAAGCTGGAGGTACTTCGTTCGCTTATGTTCGGCACCGACGTCATCGTCATTGACCCAGAGCGCGAATATGAACAGCTCGCCGAGGCCACCGGCGGTCGTTCCTTCAATATCTCGCTCTCATCCGAACATCACATCAACCCTTTTGACCTCCCTCCGGTAAAGGAGGATGAGGACCCTCGCGATATCCTGCGCTCTAACATTATCAATCTCGTCGGGCTTTTCCGCCTTATGCTCGGCGGGCTCTCGCCAACCGAGGACGCGATTATTGACCGTGCCATCAGCGAGACGTATGCACTTAAAGACATCACCGGCGACGCAGACTTCACCGGTGCGGAACCGCCCTTGCTCTCCGACTTTGAACAAGTGCTCTCTGGCATGGAGGGAAGCGAATCCCTCGTGGAGCGACTCTCCAAATATACACGCGGGACGTGGTCGGGGTTCCTCAACCAGCCGACGAATATCAATATCAATCAGCAGTTCGTCGTCTTCTCGGTACGTGATATGGAGGATGAGTTGAAACCGATTGCGATGTATATCACGACGCACTACATCTGGAACGCGATACGTCACGAACTGAAGAAACGCCTGCTCATTATTGACGAGGCATGGTGGATGATGAAGAGCGAAGACACAGCGAGCTTCCTCTACAGTATGGCAAAGCGCGGACGCAAATATTATCTCGGCGTCTGCACCATCACGCAGGACGTGGAGGACTTCTTAAAGAGCCCGTACGGGAGGCCGATTCTCACAAACTCTTCACTTCAGCTCCTCTTGAAACAATCACCGACGACAATTGATGTGCTCCAGCAGACATTTAATCTCACCGACGAAGAAAAATATCTCCTGCTGGAAGCGGGTGTGGGGGAGGGGCTCTTCT
This sequence comes from Minisyncoccia bacterium, assembly GCA_038912545.1. Taxonomy (GTDB): domain Bacteria; phylum Patescibacteriota; class Minisyncoccia; order Phycocordibacterales; family Phycocordibacteraceae; genus C7867-001. Next base: position 31,741 of record JBCLFD010000001.1, read on the forward strand.
TCGCAGGGCTGAAGCACGTCGCGATAAAGGTCGTCGCGAGCTATACCGAGGATCAAATCATCACCTCCGATCCTTCCCAGCTCATTGCGATTAAACAAGAGAAGGATCGCCATGCCGCGCAACAATAGTAGTCCGCCACCACCGCCCGTGATGACGTGGGGCAAAGCATCTCCGATTCTCATCGTCTCCGGCATTTTTGATGCTCTTCGTTATATGTTTTTGATGTTTTGGTTTTTCGGACCGGCTCTGGCAGCCCTCTACTGCACCGTCAAAACTAGCGCGGTGGTCGGGACGACTATAGGAGGGTTCGCGTGTACAACAGGAGCTGCGGTGGTTGGTTTCTACGGGGCGCCCATCTTTGCCGCCTTTGGTACTATCATGGCGATGGCGACTGCGCTCGCTGGATTCCTCACCGTATTCCTTCTTCTCGCCATTATGAATAGTCGTGTATTCAAAGAGCCAACGACAATTTTGTGGGCATTGTTCGGCCTTACTATCAGCATCACCGTCACGGTGTGGCGGCTCTACAGCGCGCAGATTAAAACCGAAAAGGCTGCCTATAAAAAATGGGAAAAGGAAACTGCAGATGCGCGTGCGCGCGAACAACAACAGCGCGCTCTACAAGCTCAGCAAGCCCAACAAGCCCAGCAGATGCAACAGACGCAAGCGGAGCAAATTGCTGAACAAGAAGAAACACAACAAGAGGAACAAAAGAGTCGCGCGGAGGCGTTATACTAGAGACATGCGATATGCGCTTCTGATAGGACTTATGCTCGTGGCGCCGATGATGGTGTCGGCGCAGTATATGACGAGTACGGATCCATTCAACCTCACGGTCACGCCTCAGTATCCCGTACCGAATAGTTCTGTCACTCTCACCGCACTCTCTGCGGGCATTGATCTCGCGAACGCGACAATGGATGTTTCTGCGAACGGTACGTCGGTCTACAAGGGCTCGGTACGCGCGGTTGATGTCCCAGTCCTAGGCGCCGGCGTGCTCATTAATATACGAGTAGTGATAACGAGCAATGGCGCGAGCGCGAGCCAGACGGTTTCTGTCCGCCCGCAGGACCTCGTGCTTATAACTGAACCGCTCGCGACCGCACCACCGCTCTATCTCGGCAAAGCACTTCCGCCTCTCGGCGGGAGTGTGCGCATTGTCGCCGTAGCAGGATTTAAAAATGGAAGCGGTACCGCGCTTGACCCCGCGAAACTCTCGTATGCGTGGAAGGTGGACGACGCTCTCCAGGCGAATATGTCGGGTATCGGTAAGAGCGCGATTATCGTCGCGACACCGCTTCAATATCGCAATCGCAGTGTGTCGGTGGTCGTCCAGAGCCAAGACGGCTCTCTCGTGACCGGCGCATCGCTCTCGCTCGCCCCTCACGAACCGACCGTTCGTATTTATGAAAATGACCCCCTGCTCGGCATCCGCTTTGACCGCGCACTATCGTCTTCATACTCCATCACTGATGCAGAATCCTCGCTCTATGCTGGCCTCTATTCATTCCCGACTGGAGCGGGCACATCCGCGATTAATTGGTATCTAAATGGTGCACTCGCACAGAGCGGTACAACGATAACACTCCGTCCCACGGGGCTAGGGAAGGGGAATGCCTCTCTTTCGCTCGTCGCGGCAATAGGCGACCTTGTGAGCGCAACACAATCGCTTCAAATATTATTCGGGGCGAAGCCCACATCTAATTTCTTCGGCTTATGATGAGAAAAACTTTTATAACTTTGTCGCTCTTCGCCATCGCATTTGTGGCAACGTCCGCGCACGCTCAAGAATTCATCCCGCTCGCGCCCATTCCGGGCCTCACCACAGGAATAACAGCAGATCAGGCGGGTCTCGCGAACTTTTTAAATAATCTTTACAAATATCTCATTGGTCTTGCTGCTGTTATCGCGGTGGTAGAGATTATCTGGGGCGGTCTCCTCTATTCCACACAGGATGTGCCGGGATCGAAAACGAATGGAAAAGAAAAAATCCAGAATGCACTCCTCGGCCTCGTCCTCGTCCTCTCCCCCGTCCTTGTCTTCTCCATCATCAATCCAAGCATCCTGAATCTCTCCATCAATCTCCCGGAGCTCGACACAAAATCCGGCGCTCCGAATCAAACAGGGGGTACGGGAGGAACTGGGACTCAAACTGTTGATGCTACAACTAACTGTACTGTGACGGGCACGATTGGCATCCTCCAGATTGCGACTTGTCCAACAGAGTCTGCATCAAAAACATGGGGGGCGACGTGTACGTGGGGTAATTTGTCGTCAATTGAACCCCTCACGATTAGTGCTGGTGGTGCCGTTGCACAAAATACAATTTCCTGCTCTAACAAAAACAGTTATGTATTCATAGAGACGATAGGTGTAGTAAGCTTTTCGAAAGCAATAAATACTCTTCGTCCATTAGCCCAGACTGTCGACAATTCCGAGAATGCATCATCTGCAATTTCGTTTGCGAATATTTGTAATGCAGCAGGACGAAAAACATGCATAAGTGACATCCCTAAGGTTACTTTTTCCGTTGAGTGTTTACCAAAACCAATGACACAAATTCCTGCCTCATCCGGAGGAAGCGGCAAATGCTATAAAGAGACACTTACTTGTGAAAATGTAAGCGGAAATACAAAGTGTGTTGCAACTCCTGATTGGACACCATTCCAATAAATATGCGACGGACACTTACCATCATCGCAGTTGTGATAGTCCTCGGAGGACTTGTGGTGTGGGCGTATTTCTCATTCTTCGCAAATCAGGCGGGCATTACGGTCGCGCCAACGGGTACGACGAGCTTGCCGGGAGCAGGGCAGGCGACTACCCCCACTCAGGGCGAGACGGCGTCTCCGGCGACGACTGCGGTCACTACAGCGGCTGGTGCACGGTTGGTGAAGATAAGTGCGGGGCCGGTGGTGCCGAGCCCTATTGTTTACAGAAGCACGTCAACAACAACACCAGGATTCTTTGTAAACTACATTGAGCGACAGAGCGGAAACGTTTTCTCCTATTCGTCTGTCACCCGTTCATCCACGAGAATAAGCAACAAAACCGTTCCGGGAATCCAGTTGGCAGTGTGGCTTCCGAGTGCCCAGACGGCGTTTGTGCGCTATCTATCGGGCACTGATTCTACAACTATCAATACGTACGCTCTGAACGCGGACGGTTCCGACGGTTTCTTTTTGGAACAAAATCTCGCTGATATCGCCGTTTCTTCAACCAGTATTTTGACTCTCGCGTCTGGCGTAACCGGCTCGGTCGCGTCCACCCGCCGCACCGATGGGACGCGCTCGGTTGAAGTGTTTTCTTCGCCACTCTCCTCTCTCCGAGTCGCCCTCGCCGGTAAGAATCGTTATTTCGCCTTTACCAATCCTTCGTCATCTCTCGGTGGAGCGGTATTTCTTGTTGATGGTGCTGGTCGGCTCTCTCGCATCGCCGGTCCTCTAAACGGACTCGTCGCTCTCCCGAGCCCTTCGGGCGCGACCGTGCTCGTGAGCTATGTGGTCGGCGGCGCGATGCAGATGGAGCTTGTGAACACCGCGACCGGCGCCGTGACTCAACTCCCGGTCGCTACTATCGCCGACAAATGTGTCTGGGCTGCTGACAACTTGGCGGTCTATTGTGGTATCCCAATGAACCCTCCGGCGAACTACACCTACCCAGACGACTGGTACCAGAGCGCAATTTCATTCTCTGATCGTATCTGGAAGATTAATGTCGCCGGACGCTATGCTGAATTGGTCCTTGATTTCTCAAAAGAAAATGATATCGCTCTTGATGCTGTGGCTCTTTCTATTGATTCTGCCGGAACGGCACTCTCCTTCATCAATAAAATAGACGGCTCTCTCTGGGTATATTCACCACAAATATCGTATCAAGAAGCATCGCAAACATCGCCAGCCCCAACCATTCAAGTGCCAGTTTCACAAAAAACACCATCAATCAATCAAAATACACCCTCCTCAACAAACAATTCAGAAGTAAATACCCCTCCCGTTTCAACAGGAGCACAAACTAACAATCAACTAACGCCAAATCCAACAACATCCGTACCGTCAAGCGTTTCTGTAAACATACAAGGTTTTGCGTTTAATCCCTCAACACTGACAATTAAAAAAGACACAAAGGTTACGTGGACTAATAATGACAGTGTAATTCATACTGTAACTTCTGATTCCGGTAATCTTCTAAATTCGCCAACACTTTCTCCTGGAACATCTTTCAGTTTTACTTTCGCCAACACTGGTTCACTAACCTATCATTGTGCTGTTCACCCGACTATGAAAAGCACAATTATTGTTGAAAACTAACCTAATTGTTTCGCTCTAAATTCCGATTGTCTCATTATTTCTACGGTCGTAAGTAAGTTGTGCTGATTAACATGTTTGGTCTGTTGGGTTGTTTACTCGGGAATGGTAAGAGATTTTGAGGCAGAACCCTTGGCGAGAGAGCGGCGCATATGCAATTCTTGGAGAGATCCGACGAGGTTTGTGGTGATGAAGTACAAAGCGAGGGCACTTGAAGTTGTATAGGAAATAATGCCAATAAGGAAGGGAAATACATATTTGAGCTGGAGGCCCATAATCTTTTGAAAGTCACCCTGCATACCGCCCGTGCTGGAGGGTTTCATCGTTCCTGCGAGAGAGAGATGTGCTTGAAGATATTGTGTGAGCCCTGCAAGTACTGCGAGCACAATACTCTTGCCCGTTACCGCAATAATACCAAGTAGATTGAGCGATACCTCATCAGGAACTGGAGTAAATGAATATAAAAGTGCCGTATTTGCTCCCGAAAACGGTTCATAAAAGAATACCCAATAGAGAGCGAGAAGAACAGGGATTTGAATAAACACCATTAAGATACTGGCAAAAGGATTCACTTTTGCCTCTTTATAAAGAGAGAGTGTCGCTAGTGCTTCTTTTTCTTTATTCCCTTTGTGGATTTCCTTGAGCTCTTTTAGTTTCGGTTCCAAGTCTCTCATAGCGTGCTGTGTGCGCGCTGCAGCGAGAGAGAATGGAAGAAGAATAAGCCGAATGACTATCGTGAGGAGGATAACGGCGATGCCGATGTCCGAACCTGGTACAAGCGCCACAAGCGCCACAAGCGCATTGTAGATTGGATCATAAAAAACGGCGTGGAAAAATGCAGATATCATGTGGTAAGAATCACGAAATAAGTTTAGTAAGTTCTAATTGCATTTCATCATACCTCATGTCCTTAACTCCCGCTCGCGGAAAGACAATTAGGCCCTTAGGGAGAGGAAGTGTCCGAAGAACTTCCAGTATTCGCCGTTTGATACGGTGGCGCGTCACTGCGAGGCGGGCTATCTTCTTCGACACGACGACGGCATAACCGGATTCTGTTTCGGACCGAACGATGGAAAAATGTGTAGAGGAATGGCGTTTGCCTGATTTTAATGTAGTCTCAAAAACCGTGCGAGAGAGCCGATTTCGGCGCTTAAACACAGGACATTCAGGCGGTGAGCTGGGTACGGCTGGCGCGACGCCGGCGGCGTACAATCTTACGCCCAGAACTCGTCTTCGCACGCACCCGAAATCCGTGGGTCTTCGCGCGTTTTCTCTTTTTTGGTTGATAGGTTCGTTTAGCCATGATGAAATATAGTTATACACACCATACTAACAGGTTCTCCCCAAAACGCTAGAGTGCTTGTCTTTTTGAGAAGCGTATAATCAAGAACACTATGGATAAAAGAAATACGAAGGAGCTCTGGGAATATATCCTCGCCCAGGTTGAGCTCTCTGTTTCTCCTGCCAACTTCAATACCTGGTTCCACAACAGTTTTATCGTTAAAATCGGCGATGATGGAGTCGTCCATCTTGGGGTGCCAAGTCAGTTCTTCAAAGATTGGTACACAAAAAAATTTCATTCGCTCTTGCTCAAAATCCTGCGCGACATTTCTTATGAATTCCGAAACATAGAGTATGTAATCATTAAGGATGAGCGCCGAAAGGCGTCCAGGGAGGTTAAGAATACGTGGGGGGCGCTTGAGCTTCCGCTAGATGAGTTCTATATCAACCGAGCAGATAATTTAAATCCGCGATACACCTTTGACACGTTCGTCGTGGGCGACTTTAACAGTCTCGCGCACGCGGCGTCTCAGGCGGTGATTAATCGTCCGGGTATTACCTACAATCCTCTTTTTGTGTACGGCGACACCGGCAGAGGGAAGACCCATCTCATACAGGCGATCGGGAATCAATTTAAAAAACAGTATCCGGGCCGAAAAGTATTTTATCTCACTTCGGAAAAATTTACCGTTGATTACACCGACTCGGTGCAGGCGGGGACCGCTAACCGTTTTAAAGATAAGTATCGACAGTACGATCTTCTTATTATGGACGATGTTCAGTTCTTATCAAAAAAAGAAAAAACTGAGGAGGAACTATTTCATCTCTTCAATGCGCTTCATGATGCAAATAAACAGATAATTTTCTCTTCGGATCGCCCCCCAATCGCAATCCCCGATATCGCCGAACGGCTGAAGGGGCGCTTGGCGAGCGGAATGTCAGTAGATATTGGCGAACCGGATTCTGAAAGCCGTATGGCGATCGCACGGAAGAAGGCCGCCTCGCATGGAGTTATGCTTTCCGACGAAGTAATAGAGTACGTCGCGGTCTCTCTTTCGGGCTCAATACGTGAATTGGAGGGTTTGGTGAATAATCTTATTTGTAGTGCTCAAGTCAAGGGTGTTGCTCCGGATATTGCGGAGGTGCGTAAATCACTCCGTTCGTTCACTCGTCCGCAGAAAAACATCTCTGTAAAAAATATTGTGGATAAGGTTGCGGAGTTCTATGGTATTAATGAAGAGAGTATTTATGAAAAAACCCGTAGAAGGGAGGTGGTGCGCCCTCGCCAAGTTATTATGTATCTTCTAAGGGAAGATTTTAATATTTCATATCCAACTATTGGTTCAAAAATCGGCGGTCGCGACCACACAACAGTTATCCACTCATGTGAGAAGATAAAGCGTGAGGTGCTTGTGGATAACGTCTTAGCAAAAGAGATTCAGAATATACGAAGTCTTCTTGTATGAAAACTTCTCATTCTCTTATCCACACAATGTGTTTGGTATATACTAAAAAATATCCTTATAACCATTCGTATATTAAGTTTTTCCACTTATACACAGGACTAATAGCATCTATATGAATATTTCAATAGAAAAAAAGAAATTTATAGAGTCTGTGCATATCGTCGCGCGATTTGCACAACGCAAGGAGGGGACGCTCGCTGCACTTTCGTCCATTCTCATTATCGCCAGTGATGATGGAATTAAAATGCGCGCCACTAATCTTGAGACCGGTATTGATCTCACTTTAGAAGGGAAACATACAACAAATGGCGCAGTAGCGATCCCCGCAACCATTCTCGGACAAATTGCACACTCTATTTCTGGAGAAGGATTCATTACACTTGAACACATTGGCGACGTCGCCACTCTTAAAAGCGGAACTGGAAAAAGCTCTATTAAAACAGTCCCGTACGAGGATTTTCCATCTATTCCTTTCCCCGAGAATCCAAAAAACAGGATTGTTATTTCAGGAACTCTCCTTAAAAATCTTTTTAGTTCCATAGCACCTTGTGCATCCACATCAACCATTCGTCCAGAATTGGCGAGTGTGTATCTCTCTATTGAGGGCGGAATACTCACTATCGCCGCAACTGACTCTTTTCGTCTTGCTGAGAAAAGGGTCCCATTAAGCAACAATGGAATACAAGGAAAATTTCTCATCCCAGCAAAAAACGCACTTGATATATCACAGGCGCTCCCAGATGAAGATATTATTATGTCGTTTGACGAGCATCAATGCGCTTTTATTTCGCCAAGCAGTATGATCGTCTCTCGTCTTACAAGCTCTGTATATCCAGACTATCACCAAATTATTCCAAAAGAATCAATCGTTGATGCTGTCATTCTACGCAAAGATTTTGAATCGGCATTGAAGTGCACATCCATCTTCTCCGATACGTATCAGAAGGTGCGCATAAATTTTGATCCAAAAAAGAATCAATTCAGTATTTATGCACACAATACCAATATTGGAGAATCACTAGAAACACTCTCAGCACAAACACACGGCAGTCCTCTAGACCTTTCGTTTAATCACCGCTACCTATCAACAATACTCTCACTCACTTCTGCAGAGAGTATTTCGTTCACCGCTGCTGGTATAGGCCGACCACTTATAATTAAAGGTGTCGGCGACGCCTCACTCCTCTATCTCGTCTCACCAATGAATCAGTAACGGATAATGGTAGATGTTGAGACTGGTTGCTGTGGAGCTTCACTAAGCTCGTTGTAGGATATGTTTTTAGTATACAACTCTGTCGCAAGAGGTATGCCAAAATAACGCCAATGCCATGGTTCATATATATATTCATTAGCACTTCCGGATTGAAATGTTGCTGGATATGAGAGATTGAAACCATAACGCCACGCATTCTGAGTGAGCCACACAGACTCTAGAGTTGAAGCGAAATTATCAGTGGAACAACTATACTCAACCGACGATCCAGTAAGATCAATCGCCGTACCAATCTGATGTTCGGAGTGGTAAGGCTGTGCCACCTCATTAAATGCCAATGTTCCTTTTATAGCTAACCACTGATTTAAAACATAATTCTGTATATTGGGACCACGGTATCCTGAACAGACTCTCAAAGAAATGCCATCTGTGCGAGCGGCACGAAAGAGGTTGACTAATGCATCTGCGGTAGACTGCTGAACACAAATGATTCCACTCGTCCTCACTAATGCAGAGATATCTACCAAGCCAGTTGGGATATAGGACTGTGGCAGACCGTTCTTGCGCGTAACATGTATAAGCGAGAGATCGGGCGACGAAGTATCCGCAACAGGACAGAGTTGTTGATAAAACAACCGGTTCAAAATTTCACGTGTCGCCGCATCAAATATTCCTGTTTGAGCGAGCTGATACTCATTTTGGAAACGGAGGAAAGCGCTTTGGGTAAACGAACCCCAATAACCACTCACAATTCCTTGGGGATAGATACTGGGGTCAGTTGCGAATGAACGCTGCACAAGACTTACATCAGTTCCACTTGAACCGCCGACCAACGTTCTGACAAACCCTCCCAGGCTCTGCCATAGCCGAAGCGTTGGAATATCAATCTGGCCGATAGCCGCTCCAAGAAACCGCAATGGGGTTAATAATTCTTTTGGAAATAGTAATCCGAGTCCGAGAATAAGAAAGACGACTCCTCCAAGTGCGAGCGACCACATCTTCATAAGAATATAATACCAGTTTTAGTTAGGTAGAGGTCGCAATGGGCTCAGTTGGTACAGGAACAGAAAGTGGAACAGGAAGCATCACTCCGCCGGAGAAAAGTTCCGGACGAGAGGAGTACAACGCACTGACGCCATATTCCCAAGCGGCGAACTGGGGATCTTGTTCGGGATTCGCCAGTGGCGGGCCTTGTGGATTATTTTTATCTGTCCAATATAAAAGACTATGTGGAATGATTTGGCCGGACGCATCAATGATACGCCAATTCCCCTGAAGAATTGGTGGTACCGACGAGAATATAGGACTCGGCTGACTGAAATATGTCCGCGGATACTTAGAGAGAGCATATGCCATCGACTCATTCCACATCGGTGCGGCAATAAGTCCCGCGGTCGATTTTGCTGGTGTATTCTCGTTATTGCCGACCCAAACACCAAGCGCGATGGATGGGGCGTAGCCGATCGTCCACGCATCCCGAGAATTATCTGTCGTACCAGTTTTGACCGCCACATCGTATCCCGGAATAGTGAGAATACCATTAAGAGGATATTCAGGAACACGCGCGGGATCGTCGGAGAGCATTGCTGATATATCACGCGCGATATTTTCAGGAAGTACACGCGATGGATTATTGGTGAATGATTGAAGGACGCTTCCTTGTGCATCGGCAACTTCTAGGATGCCGGTGGGGATGTTCTTCACACCATCATTCGCGAAAGCCGCATACGCGCCGACCATATCAAGTAGACGCACCTCGCCACCTCCAAGGACGACCGTGAGACCATATTGCGAAGCGCTCCCAAGAGTAGTGAGACCCATAGACTTCGCCAGATCAATCGCTTTTTGTATGCCGACGAGGTAGAGAACTTTGACGGCGGGTACGTTAACAGATTGTGCAAGCGCAGTCTCAAACGTCATTGGACCGCGATATTTATTATCATAATTCCTTGGTGCATAGCAGGGTGCCGTTCTATTGAAGGTGTCGGAGGGTTGGCAGCTGGTGGAGAATTGTGTGGGAACATCAAAGATGACGGTGTTGCGCGTATATCCACTCATTAATGCGAGAGAATAGATAAACGGCTTCATGGTGGAGCCCGGTTGGCGAAGTGCGAGCGCCGCATTATATTGACCATCAATTTTTTTATCAAAAAAATCGCGTGAGCCGACCATCGCCAAAATCTGTCCAGTCGCAGGATCAATAGCGACAAGGGATCCATTCTTTGCCCCACCACCCGCTTCGTTTTTAAGTGCATACTTATTTACAATAGATTCAGCTTTCACTTCCAGGTCTGCATCAAGCGTCGTCGTCACTTTCAATCCAGAGACGAGCGCGCTCGTGCCATACTTCATTTCAAGTTGACTTAAGATGTAGAACACGAAGTGTGGCGCTACAATGGTGTTCCGGCCGGTCGGCGCAAAGGAGACCTTCTTAGTCTTCGCTGTCGCGTAATCGTCGTCACTGATGAATCCGAGCATGCGCATACGTTCCAGTACGAGATTCTTGCGCGCGTCCAACTCATCGCGGTTAGGGCCATAGGGAGAGAGGCGACTCGGCGCCTGGATCATCGCCGCGAGGTACGACGACTCCGCGACCGGTAGGTCTTTCGCTGACATGCCGAAGTGTGACTCGGCCGCCGCCTCAATGCCGTAAAGAGTACCACCATATGGAGCACTATTTAGATAGGTCTCAAGAATTTGGTCTTTTGAATACACTTGTTCCAATTTGATAGCGAGTATGAGCTCGTGAATTTTCCGGATGATGCTTTTTTTGCTCGTAAGAAGAGTGTTTTTCACTATCTGCTGGGTGATGGTTGATCCACCTTGTGCCAAGGACCCGCCGAGGGCGTCGGCGAGCATTGCGCGGATGATGGAAGTGATACGGATGCCACCATGCCCGTAGAAACTGGAATCCTCTATAGCAATAGTTGCGTTAATCGCGCTTGGCGACACAGCAGCAAGCGGCACCACTTCGCGCCTACTGTCACGATTGTAGTCGTAGAGCAATACCTGGCCGGTGCGGTCGTAGATCTTGGTGGACTGATTCACTTGGCGATTGGCAAACGATCCAATACTCGGCACGGGCGTAATTGCAACAGTAATGAGAAGCGCCCCAGCGAGAAAGAATCCGACGCCAAGGAGAGTAAAAACCACAATAAGAATAATATGGTGCGTTGGTCCGCGCCGGCGGGGGAACATTAGAGCGTATGCTACCACGCATCCTGCTTATGAGTGGGGAAGGCTGATGGAGAGGCCGGCGATGCCCACCGCGATAGCATCTAACTCATCATCCATCCGCTTCTTTTTTGATAGAGCGACAAGATGCGGAATCATTCGGGCGATAGCTTTTTTATCCGCTCCACCGTGGCCGGTGACGGCAAGCTTCACTTGTTGGGGCGAGCATTCAATGATGGGGATTTTTTTGCTACCCACTGCAGCGAGAATGGCACCGCGAGCTTCAGCAACACCAAGAGCGGTACGTACATTCGTACTAAAAAAGAGTGTCTCTATGGCGAGAGCATCAGGAGAATATTTCTTAATAGCTTTTACCACCGCTTCATACACGCACGCGAGGCGTGCCTCGCGTGCGCCCGAGGGAGGTTGAATACAGTCGCTCATAACAACCGTCGGCCGCGACGGATCTCCTTCAACCACCGCCACTCCAAGCCGGTCGTATCCCGGGTCAATCGCCAGTATTCTCATATCCACGCGCATTGGTGTAGACGCACTGCACCTCGTCGTGTTCATCAAGTGCATTCAGAATCATTCCCAATTTTTCGCCGTCCTCGTCAGAGAGATCCATAAGTGGCTCGTTCGGCTCATAGGCGCCTTCGTAATCCTTCGTGAATGCCCAGCTCGCGGCACCTGGATTCGCGAGCTCCACGCCGTTTAAAACAAGGAGGTGTTTTATTTCTTGGGTCGTACGGTTTTTGTTATCAGTGAAAGCATCCACAATAAACGCGGTGCCACCTGGGCCGTATGCTTCATAGATAACTTGTTCTAGAGTGCCCGCGTCCTTTGACGTGCCTTTCGCGACCGCGCGTTCAATGTTGTTTTTAGGCATATTCGCGGCCTTCGCGCGCGCGATAACTGCTGAGAGGCCGGGTGAGGTCAATATTCCATTCGCTTTTTTAGACTCAACAGTGATGGTGCGCGCGAAGCGCGCGAAGATACGGCTCTTCGCCGCATCAGTGACGCCCTTCTGGCGCTTAATCTGTGACCATTTGTTGTGTCCGGACATAAGATAGTAAGAAGTAAGCAGTAAGCAGTTTGCAGTAGGCAAAGAGTAAATGCAATCAGAATAATTCTGTTGACTCACCCTGAAGATATTCGCGGCCTTTTGAAGTGAGGATGCGTCCGCGCGAGGAACGTTCAATGAATCCAAGGCGAAGCAGGTACGGCTCGTAGACGTATTCAATTGTGTCGGGGTCTTCGTGGAGCGCGGCCGCGAGCGCGCGGATGCCCGCCGGCCCGCCACGGAAGCTCTTTTGGAGCGTCTCCAGATAGCGCCGATCGTCTTTCGTGAACCCAAGCGCGTCAATGCCAAAGAGTTCGCACGCTTCGTCGCAGAGTTCTGCCGAGAGCGGGCGATTATGAACCTCGGAAAAGTCGCGGACGCGCTTCAGGAGTGAGTTGGCAACGCGCGGAGTAGCACGGCTCCGCGCAGCGACTCGCTCAATGACCTCTTCGGGCGCCTTAAGCTTCAGGAGTTTCGCAGATCGCCGTAGGATGTCGCGAATGTCGGCGTCTTCATAAAAATCCAGTTGGAAGATACCACCGCCGAAGCGCGAACGGAGAGGGCCGGATAGATCTGCGACGCGCGTCGTCGCGCCAACGAGCGTGAAGGGTGGGAGTGCGAGTTCCACTGTTCGCGCCGACGGGCCCTTCCCGAGGATGAGGTCCAAATGAGAACTCTCCAGCGCGGGATACAGAAGTTCTTCAATCTTATGCGACAGCCGATGGATTTCATCTATAAAAAGTACGGTTCCCGGTTCTAGATTGGTGAGAATAGCGGCGAGGTCGCCCGCGCGTTCAATAGCGACACCTGAGGTGCTCTTCAGTGGGGTGCCGAGCGTTACGGCGACCAAGTACGCAAGCGTCGTCTTACCAACCCCTGGTGGTCCATAAAAAAGAATGTGTTCGGGCATCCCTCCGCGCTTCTTAGCGGCATCAATAGCGATGCGGACATTCGCCTTTACCTGCTTCTGTCCGACATATTCGTCCCAGTGCGATGGGCGTAGGGCGGCGTCCAAGTTTTGTGGCGAAACATAAGAGACGGAGGGGCCTTGGCCCGAGCTTTGTCGAGGGGTTGACATAAAATGTGACTATGCTAGCATTCTATCATAGATTTTTGATCCTGTTCATACTCCTCTAGGCAAGGCTTGACGGCTTCGGGCGTTTCCCCAAGGACTTTCTGGTCCGCTCCTTGAGAGCGGCAGCTGGAATCATCCTCAGGTGATTCGTTCACCCCACTTCATTGTGGGTTATTGCCTTGAGGACTATGGACGGGATTTTGTATTTAATGGGGGAGGTCAACCGTAGAGGCGACTTCGGAGAGGGAGGTGATGCCGGCGAGGGCTTTGACGATGCCGTCCTGCGCCATCGTGAGATACCCCTGTTTCGCTGCCATTTTTGCGATGTCATTTGAAGAGGGATTGTCGCGGAGGAATTGTGCGAGCTCATCGTCCATAAATATCGCTTCGTAGAGGCCGACACGGCCTTTGTAACCCGTTTCGTCTGCACTCGCGGGGGCTGGTTCCCACACCGTTTCTATTTTTTCTGGTATCAAACTCTTATCGGCAAGTGGTTCAAAAACTTTTGCAATCATTTTTTTCTCTTCGTCGGTAAGCGGGCGTTCTTTTTTCTGTTCCGGATGCAGGCGGCGCACAAGTCGCTGTGCCATAGAGACCGTGATGGAGGAGCCGAAGGATTTCGGGTCCGCGCCGAGGTCTGCGAGGCGCGGATAGGTGCCTGAGGCATCATTAGTGTGGAGCGTAGAGAAGACGAAGTGCCCCGTAAGCGCGGCTTGAATAGCGATGTTCGCGGTCTCGCCGTCGCGGATTTCTCCGACCATAATCACATCCGGGTCCTGGCGCACTATTGAGCGGAGCCCTTCGGCGAAGGTATATTTCTTAGCATCCACCTGCGTCTGCACAATGCCGTCCAAGTGATATTCAATCGGATCTTCTATTGTAATCACTTTTATTTCGGGCGATTGAATCTCGCGAAGGAAAGAATAGAGAGTGGTTGTCTTACCGCTTCCCGTAGGCCCCGTGGTGAGCAACATCCCGTTCGGTCGTCTAATCTCGGTCTCTAACCGCGCAAGGAGTTTCGCATTAATACCAAGCTCAGCATACGACACCTTAGTACTCTTAGGGTCCAAGATACGCAGGACGACCGACTCTCCGTAATTGCCTGGGATGAATGAGGAGCGCATTTCGATCTCAGTGTCGCCACGCGCGACAGAGAAGCGTCCGTCCTGCGCACGATTTGAAATGTTGAGCTTCACCCCGGATAGCAGTTTGATGCGCGAATTCAGTTGATGATACATAGCGGGCTCAAAAAAATAAATATCAGTGAGGAGACCGTCAATGCGCATCCGAAGACGCGTTTTATCTTCTTCGGGCTCAAAGTGGATGTCGGATGCGCGAAGCTCAAAAGCGCCGGCGAGCACGGTTTCTAGGATGTGAGTGACGCGGTCAAGCGACTTCAGTGCGGCGCCGGCCTCCAATTCTGCAACGAAGGCATTGCGAGACGCGAACGTTGTGTGTGGCAGGACGAAGACCCCCGGCTTTGATTCAACCGCGTGCGAGAGGTCGGCGTAGCGAGCGAAAGCGCGGTCCAGCGACTTTTGCGAGACAAGAAATTCTTTAAGTACGAAACCGCGCACCACAAGGTCTTCACGGAGTTTCGCGAGCGCTTCGTTGTTCGGATTATGAATAGCAAGTGACAACATCTTTGCGGTACGGGCGAATGCCACCACCTCTGCAGCGCGCGCGCCTGCTTCAGGGATAACGCGGATTGCTTCGGCGTCAATATCCGCCATAGAGAGATCGGCATACTCCATACCGTACTTCTCGGAGAGGATGTGCGCGACGTCTTCTTCTTCGCGTCCGCGCACTTCGTTCAACTTGCGATTTTCCGCGTCGGTATCAAAAAGTGGGTCTGCCATATGCGCAAATGGTACCATGCACACATGCAGACGCTCACTACTCTTGCGGACCTTGTTGGCGAAGCAAAGCATTTTGTAGCGTCTCTCGTTCCGGCGCCCTCCGGCGCGACCCTCGTGACTCTCTCGGGCGAGCTCGGGGCCGGTAAGACGGCTTTCGTCCAAGAGGTCGCCCGCGCGCTCGGCGTTGAAGAAGTCGTAACAAGCCCTACTTTTGTATTAGAAAAAATCTACGCTCTTCCAAATTATGAACACCGTAAGTCCCTATTTGAACGATTGGTGCACATAGACGCGTATCGCCTTGAGTCCGGCAAAGAGCTTATCCCGCTCGGCTTTGACGAACTTATGGAAGATACCGACAACTTAATCCTGCTTGAATGGCCAGAAAAAGTTGCCGATATGCTTCCCGAGCCATCGGTACGTATTTCACTCAAAGCGTTCGTGGGCGGTTCACATTCTATTTCTTATGCGCGGTAAATTGGGTAAAAAGCGATTAGTGCTCTTGGACACGCACGCGATTATTCATCGCGCGTATCACGCGATACCCGATTTCACCAGCCCTTCGGGGGAGCCGACGGGCGCTCTTTATGGTCTCGTCTCTATGCTTCTTAAAATCATTGCCGATTTGAAACCCGATTATATCGCTGCTTGTTACGATTTGCCGGGACCAACGATGCGTCACGAAGCGTATGCCGAATATAAAGGCACACGAGCAAAGACCGATGATGCATTGGTATCGCAAATTAAACGCTCGCCCAAAGTCTTTGAGGCATTCGGCATCCCCACCTATGAACGCGAAGGATTTGAAGCCGACGACCTTCTCGGTACTATCGCGCACGAGATGGCGGTGGAAAAAAATATTGATGTGATTATTGCATCGGGTGATATGGACATGCTTCAGTGTGTTGACGATGCGCGCGTGCGCGTCTACACGCTGAAGAAAGGCATAAACGATACGATTTTGTACGACGAAAAGGCGGTAAAAGAGCGATTCGGCTTCGGACCCGAACTTATTCCCGACTACAAGGGCTTGCGCGGGGACCCCTCGGACAATATTAAGGGCGTGCCCGGCATTGGTGAAAAAACAGCGACCGAACTTATCACGAACTTCGGCTCTATTGAAAAGATGTACGACGCTCTTAAAAAGGATGAAAAGAAATTTGCAGAAAAAGGCATTAAACCAAGAATCGTCGCTCTGCTAAAAGAGCACGAAGAAGATGCGCGATTCTCTAAAGCGCTCGCCACTATCCGCACCGATGCACCCATCGCATTTACTCTGCCAGAAAAAACGTGGAGTGAGAATGTGGATGCAGGGAAAGTATTCGCGCTCTTTGACGAATTCGGCTTCAGATCACTGCGGGAGCGGGCTCGGAGCGTCCTCATAAAGTCCTCGGGAAAAGAAGAATCTCTAGAAGTCCAGCAGGAACTTATTCCTGAAGAAGTCATTGACCCTACACGTTTAAGTGAGGCACAAGTAAAACTGTGGTTGCTGGCTTCTGATTTCACAAATCCGACTCTAGATGACATCCTCGCATATACAAAGAAAACATCATTTGCCGAGGCAGACGCCGAGCTGACCAAGCTTATCCGCGCCGCGGAGCGAGTGAATAACGTGTATGAGCAGATAGAAAAACCGCTTATTCCCATCGTGCGCCTTATGGGAACGCATGGCGTACTCATTGACTCAAAGCTGTTAGCCGGTCTCGCGAAGACCTATACTGCTGAGCTAAAGCAAATAGAAAAAAGTATTTATGCGCATGCGGGACGCGAGTTCAATGTCAGCTCGCCCAAACAGCTGGGCGAAGTGCTTTTTGACGAATTGCAGATTATTCCAGAACGACAGAAGAAGACCGCAGGCGGGGCTCGCTCTACGCGCGAGAGTGAGCTGGAAAAGATTCGCGACGCACATCCGATTGTGGCTGACATCTTAGAGTATCGCGAGTTGAAGAAACTTCTCGGCACCTATATTGAAAATCTCCCCCTAATGCTTGATAAAGAAAATCGCCTTCATGCAGAATTTCTCCAATCAGGCACGACCACCGGTCGCATGGCCTCACAGAATCCGAATCTGCAGAATATCCCCATTCAGTCAGAGCGCGGACGCGCTATTCGTCACGCCTTCATCGCCCCCCGTGGGTTTGAACTCGTTGCGTTGGATTATTCGCAGATAGAACTACGCATCGCCGCAATACTCTCTGGCGACGAGAAACTCTGCGCCATTTTTAAGAATGGTAGGGACGTACATACCGAAGTGGCGGCGCAGGTATTTCATGTTGCGCCAGAGACAGTGGACTATGAAATGCGTCGGCGAGCAAAGGTTATTAACTTCGGCATCCTCTATGGTATGGGCATCAATGCCTTGCGCCAGCAACTCGGTACGACAACTGCCGAGACACACGCCTTTTATGAAGAATACTTCGGACAGTTCAAGACGCTTTCTGAATATCTAGAAAAGACAAAAGGATTCGCACGCAAAAACGGCTACACCGAAACCCTTTTTGGCAGACGCAGACAGTTTCCAGAAATGAAGTCGGCACTCCCGTATGTTAGAGCACAGGCGGAGCGCATGGCGATTAATGCGCCGATACAGGGCACGCAGGCAGACATCATTAAGCTCGCTATGGTGCGCGTGGATGAAATGCTAACGAAAGAAGGCGCAAAAGATGACACACATTTGATTCTTCAAGTACACGATGAACTTGTGTATGAGATACGCGAATCGCGCGTGAAAGAACTCACCAGTAAGATTCAGCACATTATGGAAAATGTATTGCCGGAGAAAGAGAGAAGAGGTGTGCCGATTGTCGCAGTGCCAAAAGTAGGAAGTAACTGGGGAGAATTGAAACAGATATGATTTACCTTTTTTACGGCAGTGACAGCGAGAAAGCGCGGCGTAAGGCGTTTGAGTGGGTGGCGAAAGCGAGAGAGAAAGAGCCGAATCTGACGTATGTGCGTCTCGCACGCGAAGATTTAAGCGCGGGTGCGCTTCTGGAAGCCGTGACCTCTAACAGTTTATTCGCGAAGCGCACGCTCACGCTCATTGACGACCCATATGTTGGACGTACGACGTCCCACAATGAAGAAATAGAAGGAGAGGGGAGCGAATCGCCATCGAGCTCGGTGCTGGACGATTATATAGATATGCTCGCAGAGTCAGAAAATGCAATCGTGATTCTCGCACCTTCCGCCAGAGGCGGATCCGCCTCTGGCGGAAAACTAAAGAGGCTAGCGGACTTGGCTGAAAAAGTATATAAATTTGACGCGCCCGTCACGCAAGAATTTAAGCGAGGTTTTAATTCAGGACTGGTGGATGCGCTCGGCGCGAAGAACCGTGAGAAACTCTGGCTCGAAGTCGTCCGCGCGCTCCGCGCCGGCGACGCGCCCGAGAAGCTCCATGGTCTCTTGCACTGGAAAGCGCGTGATTTAATGGATAAAGGTAGTCGCGCCTGGAAGCCGGAAGAATCGCGAGCTCTTTCTCTCAATCTCATCGGCCTCCTCCAATCCTCCCGCCGCAAGGGACTGGACCTCTCCGAATCTCTGGAGCGATTTGCGCTACATGTAACTTAGCAATTCTTAGGTAGGTTTAAGAAGTAAATGAAAATCGGCTTGGTTTGTAGCGCGTTTGATATGCTTCATGCAGGTCATATGCTCATGTTGAAAGACGCAAAGGATCATTGTGATGTTCTTATTGTAGGTCTGCAAGATGATCCATCGGTCACCCATGCTTCTTATCGGGGGAAAGTAAAAGAACAACCCATTTTATCTCTGGAGGAGAGAAGAATTATCCTCGAAGGCACTCGGTACATCGATAAAATCTTCGAATACGATACCGAAGAGAATCTTTTTGAAATAATAAGGAATCTAGAGCCGCACATCAGGATCTTAGGGAGCGATTGGCGAGGGAAGCATGCTACCGGGCAAGAGTTTGCACAAACTATGTATTACCATGAACGAACCCATGGTTATTCGACGACAGAAATAAAAAGACGAATTCACGAACGCTACTCTAGCAAGTAACTTACACACTGGGACGGTGGTACTCATTCACATATGTGTGGAATCGTCGGCTACATCGGTAAAAAAGATGCAACTCCATTTCTTATTGAAGGATTACGAGCGCTTGAGTACCGCGGGTATGATTCGGCAGGACTCTATGTTGTCGGTTCCGGTGTCATAAAACGCGCTGGAAAAGTTGAAGTGCTTGCGTCAGTTATTCCGAAAGATTTTATTGGGCACGTCGGGATCGCACATACCCGATGGGCAACACACGGACCTCCCACAGAAGCGAATGCTCATCCGCACAGCGACAGCACCGAAACTATTTGGTTGGTGCACAACGGCATTATAGAAAACTATGCCGAGATACGAGAGGCACTCATTCAAAAAGACATCACCTTTTCGTCGGACACAGATACTGAAGTTCTCGCAAAATTAATTGGAGAAAAATATAAAACTAATGTTCTTCTCGAACACGCCGTTGAAAAAGCGCTTGAAGAAGTGCGCGGTACCTATGGCATCGCGGTCGTCTCGACACGAGAACCCGAGAAAATAGTCGCGACCCGTATGGGGAGCCCACTGCTTATAGGAGTGGGCCCCGATGGTTATTATCTCGCCTCGGACGCGACTCCTATTCTCCCGCATACGCGTGACGTTATCTATTTAGATGATGGCGAAATAGCGATCCTCACACCGACCACGTATAGCATTCGCATACGAGCTGGAGATCAGGTGCAGAAAACCATAGAGACCCTCGAGTGGGATTCTGAAGCGACCAAGAAACAAGGATACGAGCATTTCATGCTGAAAGAAATCATGGAGGTGCCCGAGGTTATCCGAAACACGCTTCGCGGACGTCTGGACTCAAAAGAGGGAACCGCCGTACTCGGTGGCCTTCGTGATGTAGCAAACCGCCTTGTTGATGTACGACGCATCATCATTACCGGATGCGGAAGTGCGTATTATGCCGGACTTGTGGGGCAGGAGCTTATTGAAGAATTCTCTAGTATCCCGGTTGAAGTAGAGGTGGCGTCAGAATTACGGTATCGGCGTTTTACCGCGGATCAGGAGCACACGATTCTTATCGCGGTCTCACAGTCGGGTGAGACCGCAGACACGCTTGAAGCCATTCGTATCGCAAAAAAACACGGAATGCTCACTCTCGGAATCGTAAATGTCGTTGGATCTTCGATCGCACGCGAGACCGACGCCGGAGTGTATAACCACGCTGGTCCAGAAATAGGCGTCGCCTCAACCAAAGCGTTTGTCTCGCAAGTTGTCGTCCTCTCCTTAATTGCACTTATTCTCGGCCGTACTCATGGAATGAAAAAAGAAGAAAGACTAAAAATAATACAGGCGCTCTCTAAACTTCCGGAGAAAGCAGAGTTGGTCCTCGGCTCGAGAGATTCCATCGCGGCTCTCGCAAAAAAATATTCGCATGTGCAGAACGCATTGTATATCGGACGGAAATATCAGTGCCCGGTTGCCTATGAAGGAGCTCTGAAGCTTAAAGAGATTTCCTATATCCACGCGGAGGGCTACGGAGCGGGCGAAATGAAGCACGGCCCCATTGCGCTTATTGATCCATCGTTCCCCACCATCGCTCTGGCTCCCAGAGATTCGCTTTACGAAAAAATGTGCTCCAACATAGAAGAAATCAGAGCGCGTGGCGGGGAGGTGCTCGCGGTGACCACCGAAGGTAATGAAGACATCAAACGGCTTACCCAGGATGTTATGTATATACCCGAGACGCACGAAGCCCTCTTACCGGTACTCACCACGATACCGCTCCAGCTTTTTGCTTACTATGTGGCGAAAGAACGCGGGCTTCCTATCGACAAGCCACGCAATCTCGCAAAATCTGTCACAGTGGAATAATCTCTCCTTGATCTACCGCCCTCTATTCTGATAATTGTTTTGAATTTTTTCTTTAACTTGATAACCATAATTATTTTCATTTTGTCTGCGTGATTCAGAATTACTTTCGGTATGATCAGAAGGCTTCCTGGTATACGGAAGAGTTATAGGTAATGTGATAGGTAGTATAATTGGTTTTATAATGGTTGGAATTGGGGAAAATGTTGGCAAAGGAAGTATTGTTGGTGCTGGCATTATGATGGGCGTAGGATCTGGAGATAAAACTGGCACAGTAGTTGTGGGTGTGGTTGTTATAGGAGTTGTTGTAACTGGTGCAATTGTGGTTGGTGGTGTTGTAGTAGCAACAGGCGTGGTAATTGGGGTTGGGTATAGTTGATTCGCCATAGTGATTGCTTTGTCAGCTTTAACCAAACCATAACCGTGCCATTTATCATACCCAACTGTTCCAATATCTATGGCGGAACTATCAAGAATATTTCTAATTTCATCATTTATTCTTCCGTTACCATTTGAGTCAGTGATGTTCATTCCCATAAGTAACGCTGCTACACCGGTAACATGAGGAGCTGCCATAGATGTTCCATTGTATAAAATATTACCTCCACCAAGTTTTGTTGAGTTAATATTTACTCCAGGTGCTGATAGTTCTATTTTATTACCCGTTGCGGAAAAACAGGGACGAGCATTTGATGAATCAATTGCAGCCACAGCAATTACTGAAGAATACATCGCTGGATACTCTGTAGTATTTGTATCGCCAAGACAAGTTCCAGAATTACCAGCCGAGGCCACATTGATAATTCCCTTGGCTTCTAATGCGGTAAAAGCTGACTCAAGTCCATTGCCAGGATTGGTTGGTGTACCATAACTACTATTTGTAATTTGTATACCGTTATTGACTGACCATTGTAACGCTGCAATAATATCACTCGTATATCCCTTTCCTTGAGCATCTAAAACTTTCAAAGCATAAATTTTTACATCAGGTGCTACACCAATAACACCAACATTGTTTTTTATAGCCGCAATAGTTCCAGCAATGTGTGTACCATGCCCATTATCATCAAGTGGATCCGCTGTACCATTTACGAAATTAAACCCACCAGCATAATTTAAATTTAAATCCGTATGGTTGTAGTCAATACCAGTATCTAGGACTGCCACTTTAATTGTCTTTCCTGTTTGACCAGAAGCATGCGCAGAATCAGATCCAATGTGCAAAACACCCCAAGTATTTGTGTATTCTTGAACAGCACGAATGTAAACTAACTCGTCTATTTCAACAGAAGCAACATTAGGATCTTTAGAAAGATTTATTACTTCTGAATCAGAAACTTCTGCAGCAATAGCTGGAATAATGTTAAACGTGTGTTTTCTTTTTCCACCTCTAGAAAAAATAAAATCCTCGTCTGCTTTAATTGGGTTTCTTTTATAGTTAATGATGACTCTTTTTGTAGTTGTAGGTGTAGAGGACACTGCAACATTTGTGGTTTGAGAATTAATTGGGCGATTTTCTAAAAATGAAGGAGACTCTAATTTGGCAATGGGGTTAGCATTAGTAGATTTAGTTAACGTATTTAATATACTTAAAGTTTTTGGACCGACTACACCAACGGTTTCAACGCCATATTTTTTTTGAAAAGCTGTAACAGCTTTTTTTGTTAGTAGGCCATAATAACCAGTAACCAGACCTTCTGGATATATAGAAATATCTGTAGACAAAAGTTTTTGTAAATTTGAAACATCTTCACCTCTAGATCCAAGAGTAAGATTTCTTGTAAAGGTTGCAGAATCTGCCAAAACTGATGAGGTAAATAAAAATGGAACTACTAATAAAAATGGTAATAATTTTTTTTTCATATATTAATTATATCATACATTACTCCACTCCACGCGTCAGACCCGAATGTCTTGCCTTGCCTCGAAAAAACGAATGAAGACATTCATTTGTTACTCGGCTCGTTAGGTAGTAGGGTGGCGGGATGGGCAAAGAAGAAAGCGTTATACGATTTGAAGGGGTTTCCTTCGGATACGGAGTGAATAAGCCGATATTGGATGCGGTGGATTTTCCTATTCGCAGAGGAATGAAGATAGCGGCGATGGGCCAGAATGGCGCGGGGAAGTCCACTCTCTTCGGTCTCATGACCGGCGAACTCTCGCCCGACGCTGGAGAGATACATCGCGCGACAGGACTCACAGTCGCAACTGCTGTACAGACGATACCGCGTGGCGACTTGGAACTCACGGTTCGTGAATTCTTTGAGGAATGTTTTAAGGAGAAAGTGTATGACATTGATCCGAAGATAGATGCGGTGCTGGAGGCGGTGAACTTGAAGGCGCCCAACGACCGCACCGTGAAGAGTTTCTCGGGCGGCCAGCAAGCACGACTTCTCCTGGCCTCGGCGCTCATCCAGAATCCTGACCTGCTTCTCTTGGACGAGCCCACAAATAATTTGGATACCGCAGGCATTGAACACCTCACGAATTTTTTGATTGAATATCCGAAGTCAGTCATCGTTATCTCGCACGACGCAGACTTCTTAAATGCATTCACTTCGGGCGTGCTGTATCTGGATGTCTTTACACGGAAGATAGAGCAGTATTCAGGGAACTATACCGACGTGCAGGCGGATATTCTTGCGCGTATTGATCGTGAGAATAGAAAGAATGCGCAGTTAGAGAAAAAGATCCAAGAAAATAAAGATAAAGCGAACTTCTTCGCGCAGAAGGGCGGGAAGATGCGTCTCGTTGCGAAGAAAATGCGTACGGAGGTTGAAGAAATGGAAGAAGCGAAGGTGGATGTTCGGAAGGAGGACAGGACGATTCGACCATTTATTATTCCGGCACAGCCAGCATTGAGCGGTACGGTGCTTTCGCTTACGTCATATACCGTGCACAAGAATCATAAGCCGGTCACGAAGAAGGCGAACATCTCACTACGAAAGAATCAACACCTGCTTTTGAAAGGTCCGAACGGCATCGGCAAGAGCACACTCTTGGAGCGCATCGTGCTCGGAACACCGGAAGGGTCAAAGATTACGGCAGGAGTGAAGGTTGGTTATTATCGACAAGACTTCTCCACTCTGGACTTTGACGCCACCGTTTACGACGCACTACGCAAGGCGATGGGGAAACCCGACGACGAGCGCATGCGCGCGACCGCTGCTGGATTTCTAATCACCGCAGATGTCATTCATACAAAAATCGGGAGTTTGTCAGAAGGGCAGAAGGGCTTGGTGGCCTTCTGCTCGCTCGTGCTAGAAAGGCCGGGACTTTTAATATTAGACGAGCCGACGAATCACATCAACTTCCGTCACCTGCCCATCATCGCGAAGGCGCTCTCTGCGTATGAAGGCGCGATGATACTCGTTTCACACGTGCCTGAATTTGTGTCCAAAATCCGCATCGACGACACGCTGGATCTCGGCGCTTAAACATTCTTTCTTTTTTGTTCGCGGTCGCGGACTTCGTGCTCGTCCATGCCGAAGTGGTGCGCGAATTCGTGCCAAATCGTATCGGCGACTACGTCGCGCACGTCCTCGTCGTCCTCGCGCGCCGCCTCCTCAATCGGTTTCTGATAGAGCGTGATGGTGTCTGGTAGCGAGAGGTCGTCGCCATAATTGCGTGCAGTGAGTGGGACACCCTGATAGAGCCCGAGAAGGGTCTCGCCCTGCCCGAGCTGTTCCAGCTCGCGCACCTCTGCCGACGGCTCGTCCTCGATGAGGATGGCGACATTCTTAATCTTCTCGCGGACCCAGTTGGGCAATCGCTTAACGCCCTCGCGAACTAGCTGTTCAAATTCTATACGGTTCATGTATCTTGTTGTGCGCCCGGTTGGGATCGGACCAACGACCTCATCCTTAAAAGGGATTTGCTCTACCAACTGAGCTACGGGCGCGAAGTGAGGTCAGGAACATGATGTATTTAATCATATTCCTGCGCCGAACGAGCGGCCGTATGTAATCATACGGGCGCGTAGGTATAACTTACTCTATTTCTGTAGTTTATCTAGTACGAGAATGCATCAACTGTGTTACCGAGCGTGTCCACAAGTTTTACGATTTCGTGCTTGGTGCGCCACATGCTCGTGGAGCGACCGAGATAAATGCGCCACGTGTCGCCCATAAAGTCGACATCATTTTTGTGCGTTTCTACGCACCCGTTATAATTCAGATATTTAACGAGGAATGCTTGGCAGGAACCGCTTAACCCCACGGGCGGAGAGAGTGTGACCTGACAGCGCGAAAGCCTATTCACATACTCAATGCATGCCACATCGCGTATGTAATTGTTGCCGTAGAGCGCAGGAAGTTCGTCGGCTGGCACGGGACAGTTTTGTGGGAGAGACGGCGAGAATTTCTGGAACGTGCTGAAGTAGCCGATACATTTATTCTCGCGGAAGGAGGCACCGATGGGCGACTGACCGCTCACGATAATCGCGCGCTTGCCGGGCGCGAGCACAATGTCTTGTATCGCATTCACGACGCCCGAGGTCGGCACCTCGGTACCTTTCGGTATGATTGAAGATGCACCGGTCGCTTCGCTCATAATCCTCCATCCTGAGATATTAATCGGAACTCTGGAGTTGTAGGAGGCCTGAAGTTCAATCATTTCGTTTGCCGGATTGCTTGAGCCCGCGCTACTCACCGAACGGCTCATCGTGACGAGTCCGCGATATTCCGAAGGAGGACCGAAAACGCCTCCTATAATCGTTGGGAGCGCTTGGTTT
Source organism: Minisyncoccia bacterium (assembly GCA_038912545.1). GTDB lineage: Bacteria > Patescibacteriota > Minisyncoccia > Phycocordibacterales > Phycocordibacteraceae > C7867-001. Next base: position 57,779 of record JBCLFD010000001.1, read on the forward strand.
GGAACAGTCCCGCCACCGCTTGAGGAGTCGGACAGAGAAACATTAGAGCCACCAATAGTGAATGGCGCGCGCGGGAGCGAGAGATAAGTTCCACCACCGAGCACGCCAGGTTGAGCGAGCCGAGGACCGGTGAATGCGAGCGGATGAGTCGGACCGCCGGTTGCTATCCAAATGAGAAAGATGAAGGCGAATACTCCGACGAAGAACCACGCATCATGTTCCATACTTTAAATAGTAGCAGTATTAATTAGAGAGCGAGAGTGCCGCTTTCAGCCGTGCCTCCTTCCCGCGTGTGGAGGGAGGGAGTGCGGAGAGCGCGCGGCGCGCCTCGCGCTCGGTGTAGCCGAGCGCGACAAGTGTATCAAACACTTCACCGTCGGCATTGTCGTGTGCGGCGTCGCCCACCTTTTCAGAGAGTTCCACCAGCATCTTCTCGGCGCTCTTCTTGCCGAGCCCGACAACCTTGGTGAGATATTCCAAATCGCGCTTTCCAATCGCTCCCTCGAGCGCCTCGCGCGGCGCTCGGCGCAAGACCGAGAGCGCCGTCTTCGGTCCCACTCCCGAGACGGTGAGCATAAGCTCAAAGAAATCGCGGTCGGCGGTCGTGGTAAAGCCGTAGAGCTCCATACCGTCTTGGCGGACGACGAGGTGCGTCGCGAGCGTCGTCTCGTGTCCGACGGTGAGGTCGTCGGTCGCGGTCATTCGCACTTCAAGACCGAGACCGGCGACTTCAATAACGGCGCTCGTCACTCCCGTCTCCAGCACCCTCCCACGTATCTGCTGAATCATTCGCTTATGATACAGGTTTGCGAAGTTAGAACCAATACAGTAGTATGCGCTCACATGGCAATCACCAGTTCCGCGAAGAAGGCGATACGCTCCTCGGCAAGGAAGCACGTCTTCAACCTGCGCCGTAAGAACGTGCTCACTGACACGACCAAGGCGTTTATGAAGGCACTTGTAGCGAAAGACATCGCTGGTGCGACGAAGATTCTCCCCACGGCGTATAAGGCAATAGATAAAGCCATGAAGACCGGAGTTATTAAAAAGAATACGGCGGCGCGCAAGAAGTCCCGCCTCGCCCTCTCCCTCAAACGCGCTCGCGCATAACTTTTTCCAGAACGCAAAACGTCAATCGCCCGTAAGGGCGATTGACGTTACTGTGCGTCAGGCATAGAGTGGCGGTTGGTTCTTTTATAGAAAGGGGTTCCAAGTGAAAAACGGACATTTCAAATCGTGTGTTACACCACATGACTGCTGGTGTGAGATGTGGCTGTATGGAGGCGTACTTAGCCTCGGAGTTGGAGTCCTTATCGTACAGATTGTTGGAGGGCTTCTCTCGGGGAGTCTTGCCCTTCTTGCGGACTCCGGACATGTGGCGGTCGACAACCTCGTCCTCGTTGGTGTCCTCGTCATCGCCTACTTAGTGAAGAAGTACCGACACCAAGAGAAGATGATTAGGATGTGGGGTGGCTATGCTAATGCGTTTCTTATGCTCGGCATCGGTGTGTGGGTGTTGGTAGAAGCCATCGACCGATGGCAGTACCCTCTGCCTATCCAGAGTCCAACACTCATTGTGTTCGCGACACTTGGAGGATTTGGTAACTGGTTACAGTACTCGCTACTTGCCACATTAGCATCCGCCCGGCATACGGTGACCAGCAAGAGCGCACGGCTACACGTTCTGTCAGATCTGTGGCAAAGCGTAGCGGTAGTTATTGGCGGTGTGGTTGTGTATGTGACGGACTGGTCGAGGGTCGACACGGTACTGTCTTTCATCATTAGTGCCGTCATGTTCTATTGGGCCGGCCAGATCTTCTGGTGGAGCAAGAAGGGAGTTCTTTCTGCGGGGCATCATGGGCACCATCACCACTAGCACCTGTGTGCATTTGAGACCGGACTTGTTCCGGTCTCTTTTTATACTACTTTTGTACGCGCACTACGAAGCTTTAGCGAAGTAGTGCTCTCGGTCAGAATCGAACTGACATTGGCCCCTTCGGAGGGGGCTATCCTATCCGTTGAATGACGAGAGCATTCTTTCTCCATATTACTCCTCATTAGATTTGGCACAGGCGGGGAGCCGCATTGGTGCTTGCCCCGTAGCTAACGCGAAGCGTTATGGTACTGGGGACAATGCATTCTTGATTTTTTCTTTAACTTGTATAGGAACGTCTTTATCCTCAGCAAGTTTTGTGAAAAATGGATATAGGTAACGCCGATTATTTTTTGAGATTAGCAACTGAAAAAATTTATCTGTATAGAAATATGTGTCAGAAGCATCAAAATCATACATTACAAGTTTTGAAACATTGATATCATCGTAATCATTGATAGAAATCCAACCAATTTTACTCCCATATTTTATACCGGTCGCCCTGCTGAAAAAACAGCCCGCGGGGCAATCTCGAGCCTCGCCATAATTTATTTTAAAAACTTTCAGATTTTGTGTCGGAACATTGACAAGAATATTAACCCGTTGACTTTTGGGGAAATCAGCACTTTTAACAAAATTATTAATAACATCGTCGGAACCTATAGATGCTAGAAAATATGGCAAAATTATGTCTCCCTGTTTTTGTATAAAAATATAACCAACCACACCAAGAATGATAATGATTATTCCAATCAAAATTATATTCACAAATCCTTTTTGATTTATTTTCATAGATTTATTAGTTATAATTTTCGACTTTATGATTAAAAAATTTTCTTCCCCCAAAATTAAAATACGGTTCAAGCCGATGTTTCCCGAGCCTATTCTACCATATCCTATTTGGTGCTCTCGACAGGAATCGAACCTGTATTGGTAGCTCCGCAAGCTACTGTCCTATCCGTTGAACGACGAGAGCAATATCGTGACTCTACCGTGTCTGCTCATTTTTTCAAAACCCGACCCACGCGGCGACGACGTCCGACATCGCGTGGTGGTGTTCGCCCTCATCTACTTTCTCTAAGAAGTATTCGTACACCGCGTCTGCGTCCACACCGTCAAGCGGTATCATCAAGTGTGGCGAGAGCCAGCTGTCAGTTTTGATAGAAAGAAGAGGAGGAAGCCGGTCCTCAATATCTTCAAGTGCTGAGAATGAGGTCATCCGCTCAAAAGGGTGGAGCTCTTCGCCAATCATCAATCCTTGTTCAATGATGCGAAAGGTGTGGGTCGGCGGATGCTTCGTGCTGTGAAGCGCGATAACGACCGTCGCGATGACGATGAGTACCGCGAAGAGATAGTTGCTGAATAAGATAGAAGCGATTGTCCCGGCGACCGCGATGATGCCGAGCGCCCAGTACCAGTCGGCGCTCTTCGGATTCGGGTCGTATTCTCTGCCTTCCCATTCAAAAAGGACCTTTTGAGCCATGGAAAAATGATAGCATAAAGACAGAACAGCTTGTTGTGACGTCTTGCACAAGTCCTTGACAAAACAAGATGTTGGGTGTATACTATTCAAGTTAGCTTGTCCTTTTCACTCTGAATTACTTGGCTCAAGGAGGGCCCAAATATGTTCAAAACTATCATCGCTTTGTTGTTCGTCGCGTTTGTTGCGGCAGGTTGTGTGTCTGTGCCGGTCGATGATCGACCGGTGGTTGCGGGCTTGCATCTCGGCAAGAATATTTTGTCGAGACCACTTGCTGCTGATGCACGACTGCCTCGTGGCTGCACGTACGATAACGACGGGACAAAGTACGGTTCCGTGCTCTGCGAGCAGGCACGCGCACCGGTTCGACAATACGTCGAGACGCCCGTCTACGTAGCGCCGGTTTGCGGGCCGTATGGATGTCCCGTTGTGGCGCCCGCGTACTCGAGCGTACAGATCTGGCGCGGGGGATTTGCAGTTCAATCGGGGCCCATGTATGGGCCAATGTTCGGACCCGCATACGTTCCCGTTCGGCAGTGCAACATGTGGTGGCCGTACAACTGCTGGTACCGATAAAACTATCGCCCTCCGATAGTTCGCAACGCTAAAGGGCATCCGATGGATGCCCTTTTTCTATTGTAGGATTGTGGTTGCCATATTTGACTTATTATCTCAATAATATCATTTTTCAGCTCACTAAACCATTGCATTAATTTTATACCTTGTGTATACTATAGTTATCACTATGAAATCAACACAGCAACAAAATATGTTCGGTTTATCTAATAAACAGACTGGTTATTCTGTTTATAACGAGGATGCAAAAAAACGAGCAAAGCAAAATACACTCTCGGAACTTTATCCTAAATTGCCGAACAAAAAATTTGATGTAATTTATGCTGATCCACCTTGGGATTATAATGGTAAGTTGCAATTTGATAAAAGTAGTACAAATGTAGAAAATCTGGATTTGTCGCGGAAGATATTTATCAGTTCGGCTTCATTTAAATATCCGACACTAAAAACAACTGAACTAATGAAATTACCTGTTCAAGAAATTGCAAAAGGTGATTGCTTATTATTCATGTGGACATCAAATCCACATTTGGCTCAAGCGATAGAACTTGGTAATGCCTGGGGTTTTGATTATAAAACTGTTGCTTTTGTTTGGGATAAAATGAATCACAATCCTGGGCAATACACACTTTCAAATTGTGAGATATGTCTAGTATTCAAAAGAGGCAAGATACCAAGACCACGCGGAGCAAGAAATATAAAACAGTTGGTTAGAAGTCCGAGAAAAAAACACAGCGAGAAACCAATGGAGGTAATTCAAGCAATAGAAAAAATGTTTCCTAATCAAGAACGCATCGAATTATTTGCAAGACGAAAAACGGACGGTTGGTCAGTTTGGGGATTAGATGTGTTTAACGAGTAAAACAAATAGTCTACATCAGCAAACGCTTCAATTTCTTATTGAAATGGTCAACTAGAGATTTTCCATTTAACGAATTACTCCACATAAAGAAATGGCCAGAATGGCCTGTATACCAACAGTGAATTTCTCTTACTCTTTTTGGATCTCTAGCAATATCACCTTGAAATACGACCCAAAAAGGTAAAACATTCTGACCAAGTTTTCCTTGTTCTCTTAATATCTTCAATAGACCCGGGGTAAAAAACTTATTGGATCTTTCATGGGCATTTCCTCTACCAGCTTTTCTTGGCTTTCCTTCTACCCACCCGTCTTGTCTTTTAACTTCCACATAAAGAGTCTTTTTAGTCTTTAGATTATCAATAGCAAAATCTGGCACTACTCCATGAACCCAAGTTTCGTTCGGATTATAAATTGCAGATAAAGTTTCTTTGCTGAGTTTTATTTTTGAATAGATATCTTTGAATTCTCGTGGTTTAGAACGAACTCTAAAATCGGTACCCTTGAATTCTTTTGAGAGTATTTCATAAAAATTTTTCTCAGCAATCCCAGCCTTACCTCCGCTAGCATTTTGCCAATTCTCTCTTTTTCGTAATGCTTTTGTTCCCATAAATTTATTTTTCAAAAATCATTAGTTTATCAAGTGAGATCTCAAGAGCTTTAGCAATTTTTTCTATGTTTTGGAGTGTGATATTTTTTTCTGCACGCTCAATCATTCCAACATAGGTTCGATGGACACCTGCTCGTGAAGCTAATTCTTCCTGAGACAAATCTAAGGATAATCGTTTTTCGCGTACTTTATTTCCAAACTTTACCAACACATCTTTTTTCATAATGATAACTATAGTATATGCTCTTGCTAATTTAAGCTCTACATACTACAGTTAGCATATATGTTAATCTAATTATTAGACGACGCTTCGCGCCGACCCCATTTCGGCTTCCAATTCCGATTTCCAATTTTGGCGGAAGGGGTGGGACTCGAACCCACAAGGGCTTGTGACCCGCCAGTTTTCAAGACTGGTTCCTTACCATTCGGAGCACCCTTCCAAGTAGTAATTGTACGCTACACTTATACCATGAGATATCTCGGTATTGACTATGGGAGCCAAAAAGTCGGCCTCGCGCTCTCGGACGAAACGGGAGTTATGGGCTTCCCGCACAGCATCGTCCCGAACACCCCTCGGCTTGTTGATGATGTGTGCAAGCTTATTGCTAAAGAGAATGTTGGCGCGGTAGTGATAGGGGAGTCACGAACGCTCGCGGGCGGAGAAAATGCGATTGCCAAAGACGCGGTCGCGTTCGGCGACCTACTCGCCGAACGCGCGGGCGTGCCGATTTTTTACGAATCAGAAGTATTCACGACGGCAGAAGCGCGTCGCCAGCATGAACCGAGCGGGAAAACGCGCGCACCTAAAAAACATGTAAACGTGGACGATTCCGCCGCCGCGCTTATTTTAACGAGTTATCTCGCGCGGGCGCGCTATACTTAAATGCATGACCGTCGCTTTCGGTGAACTGATACGCACGGCGTTTGAGCCCCCGCGTTATTTGTCGTTCCCGTTTTCTGGAATTGACCTCTCAACGAGCGGGGTGAAAGTTGTGCGGTTGAAAGAAACGATGCATGGATTCATCCTCGCGAACTATGCGCAGACGCGCATGCCGGTAGGCGCATATGTGAACGGCGACATCGTTGACCACGCGGGTATTGTTGATGCGGTGAAAACGACATGCAAGAAGGCCGACGTCACAAAAGCGAATGCAACACTCCCTGAATCCAAGTCATATCTCTTTGAGACCGAGGCCGTCGGAACGGGGAAATCACAGTGGCGCATCGCCGTAGAACAGCACATTGATGAATTCGTACCTCTCCCGCCCCAAGAAATCGCTTTTGACATTGTCGACGTCGGACGAACGAAGGATGGCAATACGCAGATTGCGGGCGTTGGCTTCGCTCGCCGTGTAGTGGGGGACATCCTTTCAGTATTTGACGATGCTCGTATCTCCATACGCGCACTTGAGGGCGAGGTCTTCGCTATCGCGCGGGCGCTCCTGCCACCGGGCGATGACTCTACCGTGCTCATTATTGATGTCGGGAAAACGACGACAAAGGTTTCAATTGTGGAACGGCGTATCCCGCGCTTCGCGACCACGGTCGGCATCGGTGGCCACGCGCTCACACTCGCCGTACAGAAATATTTCGGTGTCACCGAGATTGAGGCGCGGAAGGTGAAGGTAGAACACGGTATCGTTCCCGCTCCGGGGAATGAAGAATATCTCGCTGCGATGCTTTCCTCAGTTTCTGCCATTCGCGATGAGATTGTACGCCGGCTTGAGTACTGGCAGAGTCGCGCTGCTCTCACCGGACTCCATAAGCCCATTGAACGGGCAATTCTTGTTGGTGGGAACGCGTCGGTGCGCGGGCTCCCAGAATATTTGGAAGGCGCGCTCCACATTCCGGTGATAACCGGTGATGTATTCACCAATCTTGCATCGCGCGATCGGTGGGTGCCGGAGCTTGATTATACCGAGTCACTCGCGTACGCGACTGCCATCGGTCTCGCGCTCTACGACCGCAACCAACCCTATGCGTAACGGACTCACCAATCTCGTTCCGATTGAACGCCAGCGCATATTCTCACGCGACTATCTCCTACGGCTCGGTGTCGTGAGTGTCGTACTCGCGAATGTGCTCGTCGTCGTGGCGGGAATTCTTCTTATACCGACCTATGTATATCTGGTGGCAACCACTGACGCCAAGACGATTCGTCTGGCGAACATCGAGACGGTACTCGCTTCTGGAGATGAAAAACAACTTTCTGATAGGCTCGCTGTGCTCGCGAACGATGCAGACATTTTAATCACGCTTCAGACACTGCCCTCAGCGAGCGCTACCGCGCGCGCACTGCTCGGCATCTCGCGTCCGGGCATCACGCTCACGGGGATTACGTATGCGCCCGCCGACGAGACGAAGAAGTGGGTCCTCGCGATTACCGGCATTGCCGTCACGCGTGACGCACTCCGAAATTATCAACTCGCTCTTACGAGTGCTTCATTTTCGCGCGGAGCCGATCTACCGATCTCGGTGTATGCGAAAGATTCAAATATTCCGTTTACAATCACCGTCACTCTTGCGCCATGAAAACATCACTCATTCATTTCAGCATCGCATTAATTGTTTTCATCACGACATTCTCGGTCTACGGATTCTGGTACTCAGCCATCGCGAAGAAGAGCACCACCGTCGCAATGATGGAAAGTCAGATTAAAACGAAAACGGAAACGGCGAGCCGTATTGCGGCGGCGCGCGTAGCACTCGCCGACATTTTAGGAAGCGAAACGAAGATGCAGAATTATTTCGTTTCTGAAAGCGAGATTGTCGCATTTATCAATGATCTAGAAGCGCGCGGACGCGCACAGGGGACACGTGTGGCAGTGCTCTCGGTCTCTACCGCGAGCGAGGACGGGCATCCGACGCTCACGCTCACGCTCAAGGTGATAGGAACTTTTGAAGCGGTCATGCGTACGCTCGGGTCAATTGAATATGCTCCCTACTATCTGCGCGTAGGGACGCTCTCCCTCGGTCTTGAAACAAAAGATGAGTGGCATGCCGACCTGTCCATTGTGGTTGGATCCACAGCGCCTCTTGCAATCGCGGTCCCATAACTATCTATGACTTTTGATTCTTTAAAAATATATCTGAAGAAAATGTTCTCTGGCGTGCGACTTGATCCGATGCGTGATTGGCTTGTCCTCATCACTCTTTCTGCGATGGTGCTTGCGGGTATTATTGTGTGGAATGTATGGGCCTTTGATACGGTGGCCGACGGTGGGGTTATCGGAGGACAAGCGGCAAGCTCGCCACCACTCCTCAGCCAATCGTCCATTGACCGCATTCATACGATTTTTACGAATCGCGCCGAGGAAGAATTGAAGTATCAGACCGGTGTGTATCGCTTCAGCGACCCTTCGCTTTAATCAGTTAAATGCGCTAGATTTTCAGTACGCCCTCATAGCACAATGGATAGTGCAAGAGACTTCTAAGCTCTTGATGTAGGTTCGATTCCTGCTGGGGGCACCAAGTGTAAAAAGTGAACTGCTTCACTTTTTTAAACATTGGTGCCAGCCGCAGCGATGTTTTGTGAGCGACCAAAATCTCTTGAGCGAAGCGATTAGAGATTGGAAGTACTCTTGTGGTGCAAGCAAAACTGCGAGGCGGGGTCGCGAAAATTCAATTGCGACGGCAATTGAATTATTCGTGACCACCAACGAGCGAATGTTAAATCCGACCTTTCTTTTTTAACAAAGTATTTATTCTTTCGGCCACCTCTTTAAGGGTGACCTTGGCTTTGATGAAATAGTCGTCTGCTCCGAGTTTCTTGCCGTCTTCTATTTCGTTATCTTGACCAAGGTTTGAGAAAATGATAACCGATATGTCTTTGGTGCGTGGATCAGCCTTCATTTTCTTCAGCACTTCTAAACCGTTTATACCTGGCATCAAAATGTCCATAAGAACAACGTCAGGAATAGTACTCTCAAAAAATTTAAGAGCCTGCTCACCGTCTGATGCTAACGATACAGAGTACCCCTCCTTACTCAGGCGAGTAACGGCGATAGACGAAAGGAATGAGTCGTCCTCGACAATCAGTATTTTTACCCCGTTCAGCGACTTTTTAGTTTCTTCCTGAACGATTGATTTATTCTTTAAGAACCTTCGCATCTTCTCGAGTACCTCTTCGGGGCTGAACTGGGCCTTGACGATATAGTCCTTGGCGCCCAGTTGCAGGATTCTATCGATCTCCATTGTCTGTCCAGAGTTCGAAATAACGATAACGGGGATTTTCTTGAGCTCCTCATCTTTGTTCATTGTTTCTAAAACCTCGTATCCGTTCATTTTAGGCATCACGATGTCGAGCAAGACAATGTCTGGCTTCACCTTGCGCATTTTCGCGAGCCCTGCTTCACCATCTTTTTCCCAAAATGCATTGTAGCCCTCGGATGTTATCTTGCTCAACAGTATTTCCCCGAGGATATTCTCATCCTCAATTATGAGGACCGTCTCGCCGTCTAGGGGAATCACATTGTTATTGTTCATGAAGACAGTGTATCAGATTAATGACATAGATATTCTCTATGGTATCACAGAAACCGGTACCGTGAAATGGAAAGTCGTCCCCACATGCTCGACGCTTTCGAACCACATAGCACCGCCGTGCTTCTCCACAATGCTCTTCGCGATGAAGAGCCCAAGTCCTGAACCGTTAGTTTGGATTTTCAGGGCGTTATCAGCACGGAAAAACTTATTGAAGATGCTTGTTTGCTGAAGCTTCGGTATCCCCACTCCATTGTCCTGTATTGCTACCTCAATCGTACCTGGAGTAAAGGAACACGACACCGTTATTTCACCGCCGTCATTTGTATATAACATCGCGTTCTCCATCAGGTTTTGGATGACAGAACGTATTTTGTCAGGGTCCGCATACATAAACGGCAGGGTAGGGGTCGGCTTATTGAAGACGAGTTTAATCTTGCGAGTCCCAGCCGGCCCAACGAAGTCCATGAGGGCGCTCTCTATGATGTCTTCGATGTGAACGGGAACTTTCTTGTATTCTACCTTGCCTGATTCTATGCGCGTCACCACCAGCATGTCATTAATGAGTCGAATGATGCGCTCATTGCTTTCATACCCCCTCATGAGTAAAGTACGCTGCTCGGTTGTGAGGTTTTCGATACTCTCTTTCTCCATAAGAATTGAGAGCGTCCATTTTATGGCAGAGAGCGGAGTACGGAGCTGGTGCGCAGCGACTGAAATGAAATCGGATTTTGCATTATCGAGCTGTTGCAACCGTTCGTTCGCCATTTTTAGATTATCGACAGTATGCGCTAATTCTTTCGTCCGTTTTGCTACGTCAGTCTCGAGCTTTTCCGTGTTGAACATAATGCGCTCAGCCATCTGATTGAAGACGGTTCCCAATTCGCCTATTTCATCTCTGCTATCAATGCTTGCGTGCATTGAAAAGTCACCCTCCGCAAGCCTGCGCGCGACGGTACGGAGCCGTGTGATTGGCCTAATAATGACATAGCGAGCGAAGAAAATGCTCACTAAGAGCGATAAGATGAAACCGACTAACATAATCGTACTGGTCGCAAAACGGACATCACTTTCGATCTTCTTGAGCGCACTCGTAGCTGCTTTCGTTTCGTCATTTGACGTAGCTACCATCTCACGCAGATTTACTATAACGAGATCTGCATAATAACGCGCGATAGTCATATGCTTCTTTGATTCGACCCTTGCGACTTCGGCCTGCTTTATATTTCCAGCACGTAAGGACGTAAGGTACTCTCTATGACTTTTGGTCGCCAGTGTAACATGATTGACGAACCCTTCATAATAGAGAGTTGCCTGAGCGGCGAAGTCGGTCTGTTTAGGCGACGACTCTCTCAGCACCAATGTGCCTTGGAGCGCGTTCTGTACCCATGCATCGTGATTCTGCCCACCACCGGATTTCTTGAATGCTTCTGTCTCGCTACCCCAAGTAATCGCCGACATAAACATTTTGAAGTGAACGGCCGAGGCATTGAAGTCGTTTTGGAGCGTATTCAGCTTGCCGATAAGTGCAGAATCGTCGATGTCGAGCGCTTGCTCTGCGGTAGATTGTCCAGTCACCATCAACGACAATGCCTCTTGAATGCTGCGGACCAGGGGCGTTTGTTCCAGCGTGATGATGTCAGAACTTTCTCCAATTCGTACCAATCCATAAAAAGATACTGCGGCGATTGCAATCAAGAAACATGACACAAACGCCAGCAGAAGAGTCATCTTCCACTGTATCCCGAAACGTAACAAAGAAGGTGCAGATGGCTTCACGTCAGTACATTCGTCACGAGCGATTACAGCTCGCTCTTTATCGAAGACACGTCAAACACTCCCTTCAAGACACCGATGACATTCTGCGTGGAGGGATCAATAATCGGGAGATAGATGGATATTGCTTCTGTCTGAGAGCTCTTGTCAAACTCGATGTTCCCGTGGAACGTCATCCCGACGCCACCATTAAAACTATTTACCCACCAAGCTTCGTCCGCTTGGTAGTAGTCACTGGTCTTACCGGTCTGTCCCACATTCAGTCCGTAGATGTCTGTCACAAAGAGCTCGTTCAATCCTGGGGTGCTCTTTTTGTATGCATTTAACTCGCTAGAAATTTTATTATTAAGGATTTTCTCAATAAAAGGCGTTATGCTTTTTGAAGCTATCCAAGCATCGTCGAGAACGGTAATGTCAGACATCGATAGATTTTTATTCGTTTCATTGACAGCCAGAATCTCAGACGGCGCTGCCGAAGCAGATAAGAACTTCGTCAGCCCCTCCATTTTCTTTGCGAGAATTCGTTCCACCTCTGGAGCGAGCGGTATCTCTTTGACCTTGGCTGCTTGCTCTCGAGTCATCGGCTGTCTCGGAGTGAGTCGAATCTCATTCATTGCCTTTTCCGAAACAGCAGACGGGGCTGAGACCGGCGTCCGACTTATATAGTAATAGAATCCCACACCAACGATAATCAAGACCGAGACAAAAAGTAATAATTTGTTCATAAATTTAGGTGAGTGCGTATTAAGACCCGCAGTGAGTCAAGTTAATTATACACAATAGTACCGAAGGGAGCCGTTCCCTCTGTGGATATTCGCAAAACATAAGAACGACCACAAATCAAACCCCAGACCGAAAGGCTTCAATCTGGTATGCTGAAACTCGCCAGAAGGCCTTTATGGGGCCTTCCACGGACCGAGCCGTGGCACAGCTGGCATGAGGCGAGCGTAGTAATATGGGCATGTGGCGGAACGGTATACGCGCACGGTTCAGAACCGTGTCCCGAAAGGGTTGGAGGTTCAAATCCTCTCATGCCCACCACGCGCGGTTAGCTCAGCTGGTAGAGCGCTTCGTTTACACCGAAGATGTCGCAGGTTCGAGTCCTGCACCGCGCACTTGAAACCAAAAGTCATGGTATACCAGTTGATACGTATATGAATGAACGCGCAGACAACGTGATACCGGCTTGCGTCGGCATCATTATGGACGGCAATCGCCGTTGGGCGAAGGCGAAGGGTCTGCCAACATTAGAAGGACATACTGCCGGTTTCGCGAAAGCGAAAGAAATCGTTCAACACGCATTTGACCGTGGTGTGCAGACCGTTGTCGTCTATGCCTTCTCTACCGAGAACTGGAATCGCGCGGCTGAAGAAGTTGGCTATCTGATGGACTTGTTCGCAAAGGCACTTGAGCGAGAGCTCGCTGAGCTCTCACGCGAAGGAGTTCGCGTACATTTTATTGGGGATCTTTCATATCTTCCCGAAAAACTGCGCAGTGCGGTAGAAAAGTTTGAAAAAGAATGCGCGCAGAATGCGCGCGGTAAAACACTTGGTGTCGCGCTCTCCTACGGCGGCCGCGCCGAGATCGTTGCCGCGACAAACAAACTACTCCACGCGGGGAAGGAGGAGGTGAATAAAGAAGAGGTACATGCGGCGCTCTGGAGCGCAGACGTACCGGAGTTCGACCTCATCGTCCGCACCGGAGGCGCGAGACGTCTCTCCAACTTCTTCCCTTGGCAATCGGCATATAGCGAACTCTTTTTTGTTGATAAATACTGGCCTGATTTCACAACCGAAGATTTTGACACCATCCTCGCCGAATATGCCGAACGCGAACGACGTAATGGAAAATAATCTTCCGATTCTATACGAAGACGCAGATGTAATCGCAATAGCGAAGCCATCTGGTATTCTCACAACCGAACTTCACTACGGTGTTGGGTACGTCCATCGGCTTGATCGCGACACTTCGGGCGTGCTCGTCTTCGCGAAGAATCAGATCGCGTATGACTATTTGCGAAAAGCATTTCACGACCGGGACGTGAAGAAAACGTATCTCGCATTCGTATATGGCGTACCGAAGGAGAAGAAAGGGACGATTGATTTCGATATCGGCCGTTCACGCAAGGACTTCCGTCTCCGTTCGGCACAGCCGAAGGCGAAAGGGCGCCTGCGCGACGCGCTCACACGCTACGAAGTAATCGGGAAGACTCCGGACTTCGCCTTACTTAAAATGAACCCCGAAACAGGACGGACGCACCAGATTCGTGTACACCTAAAGGCGATTCACCACCCGATTGTATGCGATCCTCTCTACGCCCCGAACCAGAAACCAGCTCTCGGCATCTCGCGCCTCGGCCTCCATGCGTATCAATTAGATCTTCCACTCCCATCAGGCGGGCGCACGGATATCACGGCTCCCATCCCCACCGACCTCGCCACAGCATTCGTTCACTTTACCGATTTGAAAGAAAAATTTGCTCTCGCATAGTAGAGATGCTACAGTGCGCCGATATATGCAAAAGGTTAAACAGATGATAATGACGTCAGTAAATGTGGACGGGCGCGCGAATCTCGGCATTCGCGCGGGTGATACCGTGCGCGTCATCCAGAACATCGTTGAGCTCAAGAAGGGTCGCGGGACCGATAAGAAGGAGAAGACGATTAAGAATGCGCGCAAACAGACCTTTGAAGGTCTTGTCATATCTATGAAGCACGGCAGGGAGGCGGGCGCGACCTTCACGGTCCGTACGACGCTTTCCGGAATTGGCGTAGAGAAGACCTTTCCACTCTACTCGCCGATGATTGACTCTATTGAAATAGTGAAGCGCTCCAAGGTTCGTCGCGCGAAGCTCTACTTCATCCGCGAGAAGGCGACCAAGGCAGTGCGCCGCCAGCTACGCAATGCGCGTATGATGAATCAGAAGAGTGACGAAACGCTCCCCGTCGCGGCAGTTCCTGAAGAAGAGGACGCCGGTGAGGCTCCAGTAACAGAGACGAAAGAAGCGGTCGCAGTGTAGACACTAGTTTGTTATAGTTTCCGAGTGCGCATCTGCCCGGGTGGCGAAATTGGTAGACGTATCACCTTGAGGTGGTGACGCCTGTAATGGGCATGGAGGTTCAAGTCCTCTCCCGGGCACAAAAAGAACGCCGAAAGGCGTTTTCTTTTTGTGCTGTAATTTAGCTTGTCATGAGCGAAGTCGAAATCGGAATTAAAACTGCTATAGTAATTGCATATGGAAACAAATAAAAACAATGTACTTATTATTGGTCTTCTTACCCTCATGCTCGGTCTCGTCATCGGATACTTTGTCGGTACAAGTCGTCCTAATGGAATGATGGGTTACAACACCAACGCTCCGACTACTATGCACGGTGCAATGGGTGGAATGATGGCTGGCTTGGAGGGCAAGACGGGAGACGCTCTTGGTTTAGCATTCCTTGATGGAATGATTATTCACCACGAAGGAGCAGTGGAGATGGCAACCGTAATTCTTCAAGACACAAAACGACCAGAACTTTTCAAGCTCGCCAACGACATTATCACTGCTCAAACGCAAGAGATTGGAATGATGGAACAGTGGCGTAAGGATTGGTTCAACAAATAATTCTATGCAGAAAAACTACTTATGAACAATTCAAAAATCATAGAATGGGTTTTGCGAATCGCCGTATTCGGTACATTTTTTGGACACGGCGTATTTGCGTTACAGGGAAAAGAAAAGTGGATTCAGTGGATAATGGACTTTGGTGGCTGGGACATAGTTCTAGCTACACAGCTTTTGTTTGCCGTTGGACTTCTTGATGTAGTGGTTGGTCTGATTGTGCTCTTTAGGCCAATTCGTGCAGTTTTGCTTTGGGCTATAATATGGGCATCTTGGACCGCATTTATGCGTGTTCTACCTTTTATTGGAGATCCCGTCTGGGATTTCGTGGAACGATGGGCAAATATAGGCGCGCCATTGGCCCTACTCCTTCTTCTTGGTTGGCCAAAAAACTGGAGAGAATGGTTCAAATAAGAAATAACGGCACATATATTAAGGGCTCGAAACGCATAGCGTTTCGAGCCCTTGCCGACCCCAAATCTTGGGGTCAACGGAGTCCGAAGACCCAGTTCCAATCAATGTTGATGTAGAGAGTGGCGAGAACGATGCCCACTACGACCAACATCAAGTCATTTCGGGTCATCCTCCCCAGGCATGGGACCTTCTGGTCCCACCAGTTCTGACGGAACTGGTTTTCACGATAGTCTCTCATATCCATAACTCCTCCAAATGTTGAACCAGAAGTTATATGATAGCACTATCCGTATAAGAAGTCAATAGCACCTAAAAACGAGGTGTATACTAGGGTTCTATGGCTTTATTTACTGGCAAAGGCGATGGAGGTACGACAAAGGTTTTTGGCTGTAACCAACAGAGGATTTCTAAATCGTCAGAATTACCCGAGGCGCTCGGCGCGTTGGATGAGTTGAATACCTATCTTGGATTTGTAAAAATGCGTGCAACGGGGTCGCTACACATTGCAAAAGAAGTTCGCGCGGTGCAAGAAAATCTTTTTATCATCCAAGCGCAAACGGCGGGCGCGGATAAAAAATTAGCACCCACGATAGTGGGGGAGATGGAAAAGTTTATTGGAGACATAGAAAAAGAAATTCCGCCGATTACCGGTTTCTCTATTGCCGGCGGTACCGAACTCTCTGCGATTCTAGACGTTGCGCGCACTATTTCTCGACGCGCTGAACGCCGACTCATCGCGGTAGAAGAGAGCGGGTTGCGCACTATGCCACCCGAGACCAAAGCATATATGAACCGCCTTTCCTCACTCCTCTTCGCACTCGCCCGCCTCGCGAATCACGAGCAGGGCGTGAAAGAGGAAAACCCGCGGTATTAGTGATTCGTGTGCTCCGCGTGCAAGCCGATTTCGTGGATAGAACGGTTGCGATGCACTAACTCATCGTTACGAACCGAACAGAAGAATTCATATTCGGAACGTGGGTGTCGCCCGTACCACGCGAGGAATTCGCTCGTGATAGAACGTTCTCGTAACGTGTGTTCATTTTCCTTAAGGAAGCGCGAATATTGATCAAAAGCATGCTGCTCAAAGAGATAGTTCGTTTCAAGCGACCAGCGCGGACAGACGAGGTAAAGCAGGTACGAAATCCAGAAATAGAAGAACGCAAAGAACATCGGAACGAAGGTATAACGGAAGAACCCAGTGCGCGAGTGTGTGCGGGCGAGTGCAGATATTACCACCACATGCATCGTCTCGTTGTCGCCAGCGAAACGGACGAAACGCGAAACGGTTGAAAGTCGTAGTGCCCGCGTCTCGTCCGCGTAAAAGAGTGTAAGCAAGGTAAAGATTGCTGAGTCCCACGAGTGGTAGGGGACACGCGCAATCACCTCTATGGCACGAAACTTCAGATACGAGGGTTTGTTACCATAGAAAATATTTCCGCACGCTATAAGGAATCCGCCGAACAGGCGCGGGAAGAGTGCGGGATGATAATTATCATACGGCGCTGCATAGTCGGCGCGTGCCGTATCGTCGTTGAGCGACTCTACAAGCTGTTCGAAATCGGCCTGTTCATGAAGCATCAGATGCACAATACCACGGAACGAGAGCGTAATCGTAGTATTCGTGTTATAAAAATTGAGTCTGCCAGCTGGCGGATAACATGGCGGCTATGGTGTAACGGTTAACACTGGAGCTTGTGGAGCTCTCAATTCGGGTTCAATTCCCGATAGCCGCCCTAAACGTTTGTGTTAGCATAGCGCTACAATGCTTTCGCATATGAAAACACTTTTTTACGGCACTCTGCTTATTATTCTCATCGGATTCGGCGGGTTCATGTACCGCAACGCCGTGGAGCGCTCTTCACAACCGATTGCCTGTCCGATGGATGCAAAAAAGTGTCCAGACGGCACTGAGGTCGCACGCATCGGTCTTTCCTGTACGTTCTCTGCATGCCAGCCGCCGAATGTAACACTGCCGGACGTTGGCATTTCTTATGCCATACCCGAAGGATTCGTGCTGACGACACTGTCGGACGGCGCGAGCGTTGTTGAGTACGAAATGCCCGGCCAGACTCCAGAGGAACCGTCCGGCATCGTGGTCCGCCGATACGCGATTCCCGCATCGTCAACGGCACTCGCGACTATCCAACAAACCGCAATCGGGGGCGCCTCCGGCGAGCCAGTACCAGCCACGTTATTCTCGTCATCAATCATAGATGGACGCCGCTTCACCGTTGTTTCTATAGAGCGGTTTGAAGGAGTGATTACCACATCCTATTATCTTGCGCGCGGAACCGACGTACTCCGCTTTGACGCGATTGATCGCGGTACCGATTGGACCAATCCGCAATTGGATATTTCAACGCTCCCCGCGCACAAGGCACTGGTGAAGCTACTTGGTGGACTGCAAGGCATATAGGGAAGTGGTATGATGACCTTATGCATGACTTCTTCGGTAATAACGGCGCCCGCATCGCCATCGTCGGCACGCTCGCTATCCTCTCGCTCTTTCTTCTTGCGCAGACGGTGAATATCGCGCAGACCTTCGGTCGTCCTGGTGTGCCTGCCACCGATACGATTACGGTGACCGGACAGGGCGAGGCAACCTTGGCGCCAGACGTCGCGCGCGTCTCCTTCTCGGTAGAGAACACTGCCGAAACCGTCTCTGACGCACAGACGGCGACGACTAAGCAGGCGAATTCCGCGATTGACCTCGTGAAAAAGCAGGGCGTCGCGGATAAGGACGTGAAGACGCTCTCGTATAACATCTCGCCACAGTATTCATATTCAGATTGTCCTTCGGGCGCATATTGCCCAACACGCTCGCCGAAAGTGACGGGCTACACGGTGTCCGAGACAGTGCAGGTGACGGTGCGCGACTTGACGAAAGTCGGCGACCTCTTGGTAGGACTCGGGAAGCTGGAAGTGCAGAACCTGAACGGCCCCGCATTCGCGCTTGATGATTCAAGCGTCGGTTACGACGCCGCGCGCGCCGACGCAATCGCGAAGGCGAAAGCGCAGGCAGGACTCCTCGCGAAACAACTCGGCGTGCGTCTCGGCAAGATTGTGAACTTCAGCGAATCCTCGGGCGGATATTCGTATCCGATGATGTACGGCCTTGGCGCCAGTATGTCCGAAAAATCATCTGGACCAACACCAGACATCCAACCGGGCGAGAACACCTACAACGCTTCGGTCTCCATCACCTACTCAATTCGTTAAAGTTAGGACATCCGATGTCCTAACTTTCAGCGCTTGACGTGCAGAGCAGGGCATACTATATTAGGGCTATTAGAGCCCGCAGGGGCTTTTTATTTACCAACATACTTCAATATGACCTCACCTTTCACCTACTTGAAGCACGTTCGCGAAGAGTTCACCCACATCGTGTGGCCTTCTAATCGCACGGCCACAGGGCACACACTCGTCGTCATCTTCATTGCGATTGTTATCGCGATTATAGTCGGTCTCTTGGACTATGTGTTCAGCTCTCTGGTGAGCCGTATCGCGGGCGGATAATAGTATGGACGAAAACCAAGATGAAATGGGCATGGCAGATATCGCGCCGTCTGTCATTAAAGAAGTGCGTGACGAAACAGCGCCGAAAGAAGAAGATGCTCGCTGGTACACCATTCACACGTACGCCGGCTATGAGAATGCGGTGGAGCGCAATTTGAAACAGCGTATTGAATCGCTTGGTATGGAGAATAAGATTTTTGATGTCATCGTCCCGACCGAGAAGAAAATCCGCGTGAAGGGCGGGAAGCGCTTTGTTGAGGAGGAGAAGATTTATCCGGGCTACATCCTCGTGCGGATGATAGTGGATGACGATTCGTGGTTCGTGGTGCGCAATACGCCAAGAGTTACCGGATTCGTCGGGAGCGGTAACACGCCGGTGCCGATGGAGGAGGGCGAGGTCGCGACACTCACGAAACGCATGCATGCAGAGGCACCGAAGCACCGCATTGATCTTGTGAAGGACGATCCTGTCGTCATTGCCGACGGCCCGTTTAAAGATCTTGAGGGTAAAGTTGGAGAGATAGATGAGGACCGCGGGAAGGTGAAGGTTATGGTCTCTATGTTCGGTCGCGAAACTCCCGTTGAATTAGACTTTTTGCAAATTAGGAAACTCTAGCGTAAAGTCACATTCATCATGGCAACTGTAGTAAAAAAGATTAAACTCCAAATCCCCGGTGGGAAGGCGACGCCTGCGCCTCCTGTCGGTACCGTTCTCGGACCCGCCGGCGTGAACATCGGTCAGTTCGTGAGCCAGTTCAATGAACAAACCAAAGATAAGCAGGGAATGATTATCCCCGTAGACCTCTCGGTCTATGACGACCGCTCGTTCACTTTCGTTCTCAAGAATCCGCCGGCGTCGCGTCTCATATTGAAGGCAGTCGGTATTGAAAAGGGTTCGGGCAAGGCACCGTCAAAGGTGGGCGAGATTACCAAGGCGCAGATATCGGCGATTGTGGACGAGAAGATTCCGGACATGAATGCCTCGTCAAAAGAAGCAGCCGCGCGCACCATCGCGGGCACCGCGCGAAGCATGGGCGTGGAAGTGAAATAAATAAATAATTAAGTTTAATATAAAAGGGAATCGCGACGACCGGTGGTCGTCGCGATTTTCATTTCCGCTCCAGCGTTACAAAGCGATGTGACGGGTCGCCCACGCCAATCTCGTCAGAGATTATTTTGAAATCGTTTTCATACGGCGGAAAAAATACATCACCATCAGCATTGTCATCAACAAGGGTAAGGTACAGGCGGTCTGCGAAGGGGAGAGCGACGGCGTAGATCTCACCTCCGCCGATGACAAAGATTTCATCGGATCCTTCCGCATGCGCCGCAACGGTGAATGCGTCTGACAGCGAACGTGCGAGCGTAGTGCCTTGCGTCGTGTAATCCTTCTGACTCGAGACAACGATATTTGTCCTCCCCGTGAGCGGGCGGAATCGTTCAGGGATAGATTCCCACGTTTTGCGCCCCATGATGACCGGGTGGCTCATAGTCAGTGCCTTGAATCTCTGCATGTCGTCCGGCAGATGCCAGAGCAGCTTCCCGCCCTTCCCGAGAGCATAGTTTTCTCGTCCCAGTACGGCGATGATTGAAACGATTGAGTTGTTCATAATTTCTCCTAAAGATCACGGCAAATTGCCGCCTGTATGAAACACTACACCATCGGTTTGCTTTTTGCTTATTCGGCGCGTACAGTTCGTCTGGGTTAGAAGTTCTCTGGCAGTTTAATTTTATCAATGGAGGCAGTGATGTCTAAGAAAATCGTAGTGGTAGTAGGAAAGTGGGTCAATAACCCAAATGAGGCGCAATATCTCGAAGCCCTTTACGACACTCTCGTGTATGGCGATGTTCGGAAGACACGAAACGGAAATACCCGAGCAATATTTGCTCGGCACATGCGTTTCAATCTCCCCGATGGATTTCCTGCTCCTTCGACGAAACAACTTGCGTTCAACTCAGTGTTGGCGGAACTCATATGGTTTATTGAGGGCGGGAAAGATTCTCCCACCCCATCCCGTCTTTCGATTGGTCGGCTCAATCAGCTGATGGGGCTTCCCGAAGACGCGCACAACCCTATGTGGTCTCACGATCAACAACGATTTGTCGCGAGCGGTAAGGCACAGTTCCCGGGCGACTGCGGCGTAATTTACGGTTCGCAATGGCGCAACTTCAACGGTAAGGGTGTTGACCAGCTCACAACGGTGATTGAAGCGCTCAAAAAAGATCCGTTCAGCCGGTATCATGTCATCACCGCGTGGAATCCGCTCGAGATGGGGAACATGTGCCTGCCTCCGTGCCATATGAAGATGCAGTTCTTCGTGCGACACTCACGTCGCAAAGACGGGAAGAAGTATCTCTGCGTAGCGATGGATCAGCGGTCATGTGACATGTTCCTTGGCGTGCCATTCAACATCGCTTCGTATGCGATATTGGTGCATATCATCGCGCAATGTGTGGGGATGCTTCCGGGCGAGCTCATCATAACCCTGAACGATTGCCACATTTACAGTTCGCACCTGAAGCAGGTGCGGAAGCAGTTGGAGCGCGACACGTATGTAGCTCCGAAGCTGTGGGTCAATCCCGAGATCAAGTGTATTGATGATTTCGGAATGAACGACGTCAAATTGATTGACTACAAACACCAAGGACGTATTCAGGCGAAATTGCAGTGAGACATCGGAAGAAGGTTCATTTGCGACGGTTTCGGCCGTCGCTTTATTTTTGTTAACGCAATTTGCTTTTTATATTGTACGCGCGTAGCATTCTTACTGGAACAACAACCAAACGAAAGGGGCACATTATGCCATTTATGATCTTTGAAGGTGGGGAAGGGTCTGGGAAGGATACCCAGATTGATTTACTCAAACAGAAACTCAATCCTAAACATACTGTTTTTACCCGTGAGCCGGGCGGAACGGATGTCGGCGAGAAGTTGCGCAGTATTGTTCTCGGTACGCAGATGGAACCCGAGACCGAATTACTTGTCTTTCTCGCGGCGCGTGCCGAGCTCGTACGAACGGTCATACGGCCGGCGCTTGAAGCGAGGAAACTGGTGATCTCAAACCGTTTTGGACTTTCCACGATTGCGTATCAGATTTACGGTCGCAATCGTCCGCACCTTCTGCCTTTTCTCATGGATATATCCAAACAGGTTTTTGGCGACATCGAATCGCCCTACTGCCTCCTGCTTGATATCCCTCCTGAAATTGGGTTGGAACGCGTCAAAAGACGTGGCGATGGCAAAACGCGCTTTGATGCAGAGAAGCTCGCCCTTCATCGCCGCGTTCGTCAAGGATATCTTAATCACCACAATGACGACGGCCGCGGAGAGTGTATTAATGCTCTCGCTAGTAAAGAGCATGTCACTCTTGCAATCGCGAGTCAGATGAAACGGTGGAACTTGTAATTCTCGCGACGGCTCCGGTCGTCGCTTTTTATTTCTTAATATCTCGATCAAGATACAAGCGCGGAAGCATTTGTTCGGGTCGCCACTCTTTCTTTAATTTCTTCATGTCCTGCGTTGATTGATATTTCCCAGAAACAGCGTAATCGCTATCAAGAATTGGTCCAGTTTCAAAAAAAACGATTTGTGCGATACGACGACCGACCACGAGTGGAATGAGATAATTTTTAGAATTATTCGTTATTTCCATTGTCCAACGGTTCATGTAGCCGACATCGCCCCAGCCGGCGCATTTGCAGACTTCAATAAAATTTCGCCCGAGCGACGAGCGCGCCTTCATCATCGTGGTGATGTGATCTCTTCCGCCGATGAATTCATTCGTATGCGCAAGAATCGTTTCGCCTGGTCGAAGTAGA
The DNA here is from genome assembly GCA_038912545.1 of Minisyncoccia bacterium. Lineage (GTDB taxonomy): Bacteria > Patescibacteriota > Minisyncoccia > Phycocordibacterales > Phycocordibacteraceae > C7867-001. The sequence goes on from JBCLFD010000001.1 coordinate 80,788, forward strand.
ATTACTTTGTCTCTCGGACTGATACCGTCCCATTCAAAATTGTACTTTTCAAACGCTTTTTTTGCTGACACTGCTCGTTCCGGTCTCTTAGCACCCCAGACATGCTCTACGTGCGCTTTGCTCCAAATATTGTACAAGCCGTGGTTGTAGTTCGGTGACTGTTCGCGAAAGTACCACTCGCCGAGTGTTACGTCATAGCTGGACGTCGCGAGATTCTTCTTATTGAAAGGATCAATGACGATAGATCCTTTTTTCATTTCTTCCAGGATTCGCCGGTCGGAGAGTGCCATAGGTGGTGTGAATGGTAGCACAAGTGATGCTACACTCGTTTTGTGGAAGAGAAGATTACAGAGGCGATACAGAGCGCGCTTGAGGGAGCGGGCGTGATGGGAGCGACCGTTGCCCTGAAGCGGCCGCCAGATCCCGCCTTCGGCGATTATGCGGTCTTTATCGGGATGGAACAGGCGCCGGTGATTGCCGAAAAAATTAAAGAAACACTAAAAGGAACTGTTTTTAGTGTTGATGTAGTTAAGCCAGGATTTCTTAACATTAAGCTCTCGCAGGGGGCTGTAGCGTCTGTCGTTGCCGAAGCAGATGTGAAAGGTGATGAATGGGGGAAGAGCATTACAGAAGAAGGCAAGCGCGTGATGATTGAATATTCAAACCCGAACGCTTTTAAGGAGATGCATATCGGGCACCTCGTCGGCACTATTATTGGGGAATCTCTAGCACGACTTATTGAAAATGAGGGCGCAACGGTTGTGCGCGATACCTTCGGCGGGGACGTCGGACCGAACGTCGCAAAAGCGCTCTGGGGATTACAGAGTGCCGGCATTACCGAGCCGACGAGTTCGAAAGAAATCGGCGAGGCGTATGCCGAAGGCGCTCGAATGTATGAGGAAGACGAAAAAGTAAAAGCTGAGATAGATGCGCTCAATCAGCAGGTGTATGCAGGAATTGACACGGTACTTATGAACCTATGGCGTACGGGCCGGGAAATTTCTATGAAAGAGTTTCGCCGGATTTGGAAATTGCTCGGCACGCATTTTGATTATGAATTTTTTGACAGTGACACTGTTGAAAACGGCATGCGACTCGTCCGCGATGGATTGGAAAAAGGAATATTCAAAAAGAGCGATGGCGCAATTATTTATGACGGCGAGAGTAAAGGCGTGCACACGATGGTCTTCATCACCTCACACGATACACCGACGTATGAGGCAAAAGACATCGGCCTCGCATTCCTGCGCGAAGAGCGGTGGCCCTCCGATCAAGTGATTATCATTACAGGGAATGAACAAACAGGGCGTTTCAAGACGATTCTCGCGGCGCTCGCGGAGCTCGCCCCGCATCTGGCAAAGAAAACATCGCACGTCGCGACCGGATTTCTAAAACTAACGACAGGCAAGATGTCATCGCGCGAAGGGTATGTCATTACCGCCGCAGAATTTATTACGGACATCATCACGAAAGCGATGGAGAAAAATTCTGACCCCTTAATTGCTGAACAGGTCGCTATTGGGGCGATTAAATATATGGTGCTGCGACAGGCGCCCGGACAGGACATCCTTTTTGACCCGGAGAAATCGTTATCGCTTGAAGGCGATTCGGGTTCGTATCTGCAGTATGCGCTCGTACGTGCGCGCAAAATTCTCACGTATGGAGCGACGGGTGAGGGCGGCACTGAGACACCACCTACGCCTTACACTATCGAACGACTCATTATCCATTTCCCCGCAGTCGTCGCGCGCGCAACGCGTACGCAGACACCGAGCACGCTCGTGACCTATTTGACTGAGCTCGCCGCCGAGTGGAATTCTTTTTATGCGAGAGAACAGATTCTCGGCAGTCCTGAAGAAGCGTACAAACAGCGTGTCGCACGCGCCTTCGCGAACACAATGAGCAACGGCCTTCGCCTTCTCGGCATTCCTGCACCTGAGAAAATGTGACGAAAATGTTAGAATAGGAAGATATGGCAGAAAAGTCAGAGGCAGCAAAAAGGGAAGAGAAGATTCTTGAATTCTGGGAGCGCGAACGCATCTTTGAGAAGTCGCTCGCGAAACATTCTCCGAAAGGCGAGTTCGTGTTTTATGAGGGTCCGCCGACGGCTAATGGCAAGCCGGGTATCCATCATCTTGCCTCGCGAGCATTCAAGGATGCTATTCCGCGCTATCGGACGATGCGCGGATATCATGTTGCGCGCCGTGCCGGCTGGGACACGCACGGGCTACCGGTCGAGCTCGAAGTCGAGAAGCAACTCGGCTTTACGGGTAAGAAAGATATCGAGCAATACGGCATCGCAGCATTTAACACGAAATGCAAAGAGAGTGTATTCCGCTACATCGACGAGTGGGCGCGATTTACGAAACGTATCGGCTATTGGGTGGACGAAACGAAAGCGTATTTCACGTTGGATGCTTCTTATATGGGAGCACTATGGAGCGTGTTTGCGCATGTCGCGAAAGACGAACGACTCTATAAAGATTATAAAGTACTACCGTGGTGCCCTCGTTGCGGCACTGCGCTCTCCTCGCATGAACTCGCGCAGGGTTATCAGGAGGTGAAAGATCTGACCATAACCGCGAAGTTTAAAGTAAAAAATCCAGAGAAACATGGTTTGCCAAAACATACTTATCTGCTCGCGTGGACGACCACTCCGTGGACTCTACCAGGGAATATCGCTCTTGCGATTGCGAAAACAAATTACGTCAAATGGACTCAAAACGGAGAACACTTTGTGTTGGCGGAAGATACTACAGATAAATATTTTCCTGATTTTGATCCTGCAAAAGCAGATACCGTATTGACGAATGATCTCATTGGTCTGGAATACGAACCGCTATACGATTTTGCAAAGAATCTTGCTCCGGAATCAGAGAAACAGAAATTCGAGAAGGCATTTCAGGTGTATGCGGCGGACTTCGTTACGACCGAGGACGGTACCGGTATCGTACACACGGCAGTAATGTACGGGCAGGAAGATTTTGAGCTCGGAAATAAAATCGGTCTACCGAAAGTGCACCTCGTATCGCCAGAAGGGAAATTTATTGCCGGCACCGGATTTCTTGAAAACCGTTCCGTTATTGAAGAAGAAACATCGGTTGAAATCTTGAAAGACCTGCAGGCGCGGAATCTGCTTTTCAAAAAAGAATCATACACGCACACATATCCATTTTGTTGGCGTTGCAAGACGCGTCTGATTTATTACGCACGTGATTCATGGTTTATACGCATGAGCGATTTGCGTAGTACGCTCGTTTCGGAGAATAAGAAAATACATTGGGAGCCGGAGTACATTCGAGATGGACGCATGGGCGAGTGGCTCGCGAATGCGAAGGATTGGGCGATAAGCCGCGAGCGGTACTGGGGCACGCCGCTCCCTATTTGGGAGAGCAGTGACAGAAGCGAACAGTTGGTCATTGGTTCAATAGAAGAACTCAAGAAGCACACAAAGAAATCTGGCAACACCTATTTCGTGATGCGGCACGGCGAGGCAGAAGGGAATGCACGAGGATACTTTGACTCGAAGGGAGATACCTCTAATGCTCTCACTGAAAAGGGCCGAGTGCAAGTGAATGCGAGTATCGAAGAGCTCAAAGCAAAAGGTGTCACCAGAATTTACTCTTCTCCGTTGTTACGAACAAGACAAACAGCCGAATTGGTAGCAGCCGGTCTCAACATTCCTAAAGAAGCCATTGTTTTTGACAACAGACTGTGTGAATTTAATTTTGGTCAGTTTGACGGCGAGAACAAAATTGAGGCACACGACGCGTTCTGGAAATGGAAAAAAATGCACGGATATGCCGATCAGGTGCCAGGAGGAGGGGAAAGTTATCTAGAGGCGAAAAATCGTCTTGGCTCGTTTATCTACGAACTTGAAGAAAAATTGCAGGGCGAGCAGATACTCATTGTATCCCACGGTGTCGCTTCTGAGTCCATGGCGGTGCTCGTAGAGGGTGCCGACACGACATCTGCGAACATTATATTGAATAAGGTTATCAGTGGTGCGAAAGAAGCTGAGGTACAGAAATTCAACTTTGTGCCACTTCCACACAACGACGACTATGAGCTTGATTTGCACCGGCCATATATTGATGAGGTCGTGCTGGTTTCAGAGAAGGGAACGGAATTGCGGAGAGTAAAAGAAGTGATTGATGTATGGTTTGACTCAGGCGCGATGCCTTTCGCGCAGGACCCGAAGAATGTCGTGTATCCAGCTGATTTCATTTGCGAAGCGATTGATCAGACACGCGGATGGTTCTACACCTTGCTTGCGGTTGGCGCGCTGATGGACCGTGGTCGCGCATATAAAAATGTCATCTCGCTCGGTCACCTGCTTGATGCTGAGGGAAAGAAGATGAGTAAGTCAAAGGGCAATGTGATCGAGCCGTGGGCAGAGATGGATCGATTAGGCGTGGATACGATCCGTTTCTGGATGTATAGCGTCACACAGCCAGGTGACTCAAAGAATTATGACGAAAAGACAGTAAAAGAAGCAGTGCGCGTGCTCTCCTGGTTTGATAACAGTGCGAAATTTTATGAATTATTTTCCGCCGGAGACGGATCCGCCTCCGGCGGAAAGGAGACAGTAATTGATCGCTGGATGCACGCACGAGTTGAACAAACCATTTCGCTTGTGACCGAACACATGGACGCGTATCAACCATATGACGCAACACGTGCGCTCTCGGTACTGTTTGAGGATCTTTCGCAATGGTATGTGCGTCGTATACGCGATCGTGTTCGCAAAGGAGATGTCGCGGCTCTTGCAACTTTGCGCAAAACACTTCGCACGTGCGCACTTCTCCTCGCACCCTTCGCACCATTCCTTGCCGAAGATGTTTATCGCAAAGTGAAAAATGAAGACGACCCGGAGAGTGTGCATCTCGCGCGTTGGCCCGAGGTAAAAAAGAAATGGCATATGTTCGGTAACGCGGATGAAAAGCTGATGACAGAAATGCAGAAAGTTAGAGAACTCGTCTCTGCAGGTTTGCAGTTACGGCAGAAAGCGAATATCAAAGTTCGTCAGCCACTCGCCACACTTACTGCGCCGGAAGTACCTCCGGATAATTTAAAAATCTATGTGCTGGAAGAACTGAATGTGAAAGATATTGTGGAGGGTCCGGAACTTTCACTCGATACGGTGCTGACATCCGAGCTTGTGAAAGAGGGCGACGAGCGCGAACTCGCGCGCGCGGTCGCTGAAGCACGGAAGAGTGAAAACTTATCTCCACAAGACAAGGTCGAAGTCGTGATTGGCGATGGAGAATATTCGGCTGTACTGTCTTCAGGAACGATATTGTTTTCGCTCAAGAAAGCAGTAGGCAGTAGACAGTAGGCAATGCGACATAAATACGAAACGCGCGGTATTGTGCTCGCCAGAACGCCGATCGGAGAAATGACCGCACTCCTCACGCTTCTTACGAGCGATCTCGGTCTGGTGCGCGCCAGAGCGCAGTCGCTCCGACGTTCTGGCGCGCGTCTCTCGGCGTCTCTCGCGACCTTTGCTGAGAGCGATCTTGTGCTCGTGAAGGGATATGAACAGTGGCGCGTTGCCGGTGCTGTGCTCGCGGAGAATTGGTTCCAGCGCTTGCCGTCCGCGAGCGCCCGAGAACGTGTAGCGCGCGTCGCTGGACTTCTTCTTCGGCTCGTTGCCGACGAAGTGCGTGATGTAGAGCTGTATCCTATTGTCATTAATTTTTTTACCGCTCTCGCAACGCTTCCGGAGAGCGCTCACGATGCGGTAGAGGTGCTCGCGGCGCTCTATGTGCTCCACACACTCGGGCTTGATGCCGGCGAATTGCCCGGAGTATCGGGCGATTTCTCGCTTGAGACGATGATTATTGTCGCCCGCGCTCGGGCAGTGTATGTGGAGCGCATCAATCACGGTATCGCTGTATCTGGTCTATAATGGAGTCCATACGATATGGCGATTCCTCCCCCCGACGACAGTAGTTCACTACAGCGCGCACGCGAGCGACTCTATGCTCCGAGAGCGTTGCCGAATTCACGACAGGAATTTCGGTCTCCTCAAGACCACTCATTACCGCATCGCTTCGAAAATGATCCGCAAGAGAGTCCCTTACCGCGCGTCGGAGAGCGCCACGTGCGCTTTGCCGGTATCTTTTTCATCGGCGCATTCCTCTTTTTTATGCTTGCAGCTGCGGTCGCGGGATATTTTTTCTACATCGGCGGTAACACAGTGTCGGTAGATAAAATTTCAATTGACATTCAAGGGCCGACGACTATTGCTGGTGGTGACACCGTACCACTCTCTCTCACCATCACAAATAAAAATCCGGTCGCGCTGAACAATGCGACTATTGAGATTTATTTTCCAGAAGGAACGCGCAATGCAGACAACGTGCTTGAAGCGTATCCTCGCTTCGTTGAAGATCTAGGTCAGCTTGAAAGCGGTGCGACGATAACACGGTCGGTAAAAGCAGTTTTATTTGCAGGATCCGGATCGACGGTGACTTTGCTCATTTCGCTTTCCTACGGAGCGTCCGGTTCGAATGCCGTGTTCGTTAAAAAATTAACCTATCCGATCACTATTTCGTCCACACCGCTCTCCGTGTCCGTTGAGACGCTCACCGAGACGGTGTCCGGCAAGCAGTTTCCCTTCACGATAACCGTTCGTTCAAATGCGACGGTACCTTTGAATAATGTCGTCCTCGTCGGCAGATTTCCGTTCGGCTTCACGGTCGCCTCATCCTCTCTCCCGATGAACAATTCAAGCTTCTTTCTCGGCACTCTTGCGCCCGGCGCAACAAGGATAATCACGCTCATGGGAGCGCTCACGGGGCAAGACAAAGAGCAGAGAGTATTTCATTTCACCGTCGGGACCGCTCCTGCGCCTGGCGATACTTCGCTTGCGGTCAGTTATATGACACAAGAGGCAACGCTTGCCATCACCGCGCCATTCATCCACACCGCGCTCACGGTGAACGGTAATCCTCTTAACAACGCAGTACTCGCGCCTGGTGCCTTGCAGGCAATAACACTCTCCTATGGCAATACGCTTTCAACTAATGTAACGAATGCAGAGGTGCGCGTGACACTCTCTGGCGCGGCGATAGATTACGGGAGCGTGCGGGCCGATCGCGGATTTTATGACTCTGGAACGCGCACTATTGTTTTCAGTGCTGATGCCGATCCAGCATTCGCCTCGCTCTCGCCTGGCGCCTCCGGCGTCAGTTCGTTCACTTTCACGACTCTGCCCACCAATTCGATTACAGTATCTCCCCTCATTACATTTTCTGTTTCTGTCTCTGGGACGCGCGTCGGACAAACGAATGTGCTTGAATCGGTAGCGAATTCGTCAACGTATACGGCGCGCGTGACGACCGAGGTTGGGCTCACGGCGTCATCGCTCTACTCAAGCGGACCCATTAAGAATATCGGCCCGATACCTCCGCAGATAGGCCAAACAACGACGTATACCGTTCTTTGGAACGTACAGAACAGTAGCAGTGCGGTTGCTGGTGGAGTCGTCACGGCGACCCTACCTTCATATGTGACATATACCGGATCCACCGCCGGTACGGGATCAATACGATATGACAGTACGACACGTACGGTCACGTGGAATGTCGGCGACCTTGCACAGCGCGCGAGCGCGCAGGGGTTCTTCCAAGTGTCGCTCACGCCGTCAACGACCCAACGGGGGAGTACTCCGTCTGTCACCGGTCCAGCGTCATTCTCGGGACATGATCGATTCGCGGGCGTTCAAGTAACTGCATCGGCCGACCCTGCGACGACCGAGACGAAGGGAGACACGGGGTATGTTCCCGCGAATGCGAACGTGCAATAAGCACAAAGTTCCTATATTCTCACTCTATGGCTGACCAGAATCTGATGGAGAAAATTGTTTCGCTCTGCAAGCGCAGGGGCTTCATCTTCCCGGGTTCCGAAATTTACGGAGGTCTTTCTGGTATCTATGATTACGGACCGTACGGTGTTGAACTTCGCCACAACATCAAACAGCACTTCTGGAATAAATTTATTGCCGAACGAGAAGATGTATACGGGATGAGCGCTGCAATCCTGATGCCGTCGCGTGTATGGGAAGCGTCAGGGCACACTGAACTTTTTACCGATCCTTTGGTTGAGTGCAAGACGTGCCACGAACGTGTGCGTGCTGATCAACCCGAAGCAATTGCCGATCATGAGGCATCGCACAAAAGCGAAAAAGTAGAGTGGTCAACGCCTAATGTTTTTAATCTACTCGTAGAAACGCATCTTGGTGCATCCGAAAAAAGCGCGACCTCGGCGTATCTTCGCGGCGAAATCACACAAGGCGTGCACGTGAATTTCAAAAACATTCTTGACTC
>JBCLFD010000002.1:0-71595 GCA_038912545.1 Minisyncoccia bacterium
CGAAGTTGGTGAAGGCTCGTGTCGGAGCATTGACGAGGAAGGAACGCTGGAGTGCTAGAGTGCCGTTGGCGTGGGTTTTGGTTTGGGCGAGGTTGAATTGGACGTCATGGGCTTCGGTAGAGGCGGTAAGGCCGGTGTCTGCACCACCAGTGAAAGAGAATGCGGCAATGGTGGTGGATCGTGCCCCCAGAGTAAATGCCACCTGATTCGATGAAACATTTATTTTTATGTTTCCACCTACTCTAATGCTCGCTTGACCGGCACCGGGTGAGTCAAGGAATAAGGCGCCAGTACCCTTCGATGAAATGATCAACGACTCATTCGCCGCCCCCGACACCACCCCAAGCGTCACCCCACTCCCCGCCACACTCGTCGTGAGTGCAAGACCATTGCCTGCCGTCATTGCATTGCTGATGACATGGAATCCTTGGTTGGACGAGGTGCCCACACTAAACGCGCCGTTGTTGCCAATGGAGAAGAGGTTCACGTTCGCACCCGATGCGGTCGTGGAGCCGATGGCGAAGAGAGTTTGGTTAGTCGCTCCGCTTGGCGCGTGTATTGATAGTTGTGCGTATGGCGTCGTCGTCCCGATACCGACGTTGCCGCCGGTTGTTGCTAGATAGGTGGATCCGGTTGTGGTGAGTTGCGTGGTGGACGCTCCGCCTGACATTGTGAAGAGGCCGGAGGTGATGGTGGAAGATGCGTTAGAGAGGAAGCCGTTCGAGAACGTGGCGAGGCCTGCGTAGGTCTGAGAACCAGAGACGGTGAGATTCCCGCCGACAGAAAGATTCGCGCCATTAAGAAGTGCGACATCGCCATCTTTGTTGATGGTGAATGCGGTGGAGGTAGCGAATGAGGCGGTAGAGGTAGAGATGGCGAAGAGATTGGTACTGCCTCCGGCGAGACCGGCGAGCGAGAAGCGTGCGAAGGGAGAGGTTGTGGCGAGGCCGATGAGGCCGGTCGGTCCAATCGTCATACGCTCGGTGCCGAAGGTGACGAGACGGAGAGTGTCTTCGTCTTGGTTGTTGGTGTCGGCGGTGATGTAGGTGTCTTGGTCGGCGTCTATCACTCCGCCGAGGCCCTGCCAGACCGCGTTGTCGCCGTATCCTTCAAACTGGTGAGTGGTGAGGTTGAACCGAATATACCCAACGTCGCCGTTAGGACGTTGGCCTGATGTGCCCACGGGTAGGCGCATCGCGTCGGTGGCATAGAGGTCAAGGGTGACCGCAGGAGTGGTAGTCCCGATGCCGATTTTTCCAGTAGTACCATCAATGTAGAGAAGTGGGGAGGTGGTGCCGACGGTGAAGAGGCCGTTGCCGGTTGGCGTTGTCGTGCCGATGGCGAGGCGACCGGCGAAGGTGCTCGTGGCGGTAGTTGAAGTCGCGATGAAGTTTGGCGCGGTAACGGTGCCCGAGACGTTCAGCGTACTGGTGATTGATGTTGAGCCAGCGGTGAGCGAATCAAAATTGCCGGTAGTCGCCGAGACCGCGATACCGTTGGTCACACTACCTTTGTCAAAAGTGCCCCCGCGGAAGTCGCCGTTGCGCACGATGAGATTCGTCAGGTCTTGAATCATATTCACCTGCTGGATGGTGGCAATGTTCGTCGCGCTCTGCGCGGCGACCGGGAGAATCATGCCGGCGACGGTGGAGAGGATGCCACTGCGCAGAGCGATGAACGACTGTTCCATGTCTGCTTGCGTGATGCCCTGCACGACGGTCGTGTTGTAGACGGTAGACGGTAGACGGTTTGCAGTAGGCGAAAGAGGGGTGGCGGCAGCTGGCGATTGCGTAGCTGGCGATTGCGCTATCGGTGCTGTTGTCGGTTGCGCGATTTGAACTGCTTGTTCAGCACCAAAGAGAAATGCGAGAGCTATGCCAGCACTCTTCACGAGACCGTAAATATATTCGTATGTGGTAACGGCCAATTGCTCGCCTACAGCGATTCCTCTCACTGCCAGCGCGACGGCTGCAGTAACGTGCGGTTCAACTTTGTTCACCATAAACGGCGTCAAAACATTGGTGAGTGGCGTCGTGAGCACGAGTGCGCTCTTCCCAAGCGCGCCAAGATAGCTGTTCTCAATCGCAAGAGGCGCTCGCGCGAGCGCGTCACGGCTTGCCGAGATTGCATAGTGAACTGCTTCGGTGCCCGTGTTGACGAGATTCCCAGTATTGTTCAGGAATGCGAAGTAGCCGGTGGTAATGTGATCAACCGCGACAAGGCCTCGCCTTGCCGCGGCATATTCAACATCGAAAACTGCACTTGCGATTGCCGGCGCCACTTCTGCCGGCACGCTCGTTGCCCTAATAAAGATGCTTGTCGCGATGCGAGGCGCTTTTGCCACCGAATGAACAATTGCATCGCCCGCGTTGCCGATGAATGCGACAGTGACGCGAGCAGCAGCAGGGCCCGCCTCGGCGAGGCCGTACACGAGCGAGACATCGGCGCGTATCGCGGTATGCGTTGCCTGTTGAATCGCGTTGGCGAACGAACTACTCGCGTCGCGTACAAATTGGGGAGTATCGGTGACCGCGTCGCGCGTTACAGTGCCGAGCGCGAGTGAATGTGCTCCGGCAACATGTATTCCCGCAAGATATTCATCCATCAAGAATCGAATCGTCTCGTATCCGCGTTCACCGATTGATTGATACGTGTGAACAACTGAATCACCGATGCTTCGTGGCGAAATAATAAACGCAAACGCTTGTGATGCGAATAATGTTAAATCTTCTAGTGTGAGTACATTCGCATAAGAAATAATCGCGCGCGATTTTTGAACCGAAATATTATTTGTCGCATCGCTGGTAAGCACCATGCGCAGAGCAGAAAGATCTGGTTCTGCAAACGCGGATGTAGAAATATTTTCAGTCGTGAGAGAAATTTCTCGGGATACTCGTGCGATACTTTCGCCGACGACAACTGCGGGTGCTTCAAGTCGCAGTGCGATGCGTGCGGGGATGTCGCCGAATGTATCGGTGAAGCCCGTTGCCGTTTCGGTCGCGAAGTCGCCGACCTGTTGTGCCACATTTTGCAAAACATTTGCGCGCGCGACGAGCGCTCCCGAGACAACGACGAGAAGTGCCACAGCGACGGCGTACACCGGCGCGACGTGTGACCGATTGATAAGCCCTGAATTACCCTTTGTTTCTATCGGACCAGTCGGAAGGATTTTGTGCACCTTCTGCAGAGGTGTCCGATAGGGTGTGGGCTGCGACCGAGCGCTGAGGTCAGCACGTCGTTCGACTCTGAGAGTCTCAGACTCGATGAGCCGAGCGTGATGAGCGTTGTACTCCTCTGTTCGCGCGCGCGCGAGCGAGCGCGCGCGATCAACCTTACGATCCCCTTGAACAGCAATAAACTTTTCAAACGATCCTTTGTCAATCAACCAACTATGTCCCACTCTGCGACCAGTGATTTTTCCTGAGCGCGCGAGACGCGCGAGATAGTCCGGAGAGTATCCAGAAAGTTCTCCAGCTTCTTTCGTTGAGATTAAATTTTTGTAGGGTGAAAGATCCATGTCGGATATCCGAATTACCTAAATAATAACTTGTGATTCCGTCATTCTCCTAACAAAAAGTGTGGATAAGATTTGAGTTATTTTTAACAAAAAACTTCCGAATCTTCTCGCCTCTCTACAAAAGCGAATATTCGCACGTACCGGTCGTTTGGTATCAAAGAAAAACTCTTTTTACAGCCAAAAATGAAAGAATACATGGCTGTAAACGGCTCTAGGAGCGATTCGTATGACGTACCGTGATAATGGACCTGTAAAAAATGGTCTACAAGAAGAACTTCTCTTCCGAATAACAATCCGTTCTAAAGTTCTTTGTTTGTACTGAAAATATTTCCTATAAACGCTTACAATATATATTGTATATACTAGCTTTGTCGTTTATACGAAGTATAAAATCTATTATATATACTCACAGATACCGATCCAGTGTTGGTTTATGGTGACTAAGTTTTTTAGTATATTTTATTGCATCATATGTGCGCAAAATGTTAGAACATATACATTGTGCGAAGAACCTAGTTACAATGAGCACTAAGAACCTAAATACAATAACCAAACAAGCAACAAGCACAAAATTTCAATTATCAAAACGAATTATTTGATCATTCCTGCTTTTTTGGTCTTTGTTTGGTACTTTATGCTTGAATATTGGTACTTATTATATTACTCGTTTAAACAAGACGAGATTTGCTTTATATAAACTATTTATTATAGAGAGATACTCCTGCAATTATGCGAGCTTGACTATTAGAGATGATGTATGAGTCCACATAACCACTACCGATGACTGCCATAGACGCAGAAATTAATGCAATAATGGCTCCAACGAACTGAAACGTCGCTATGAACGTTCTACGGCCTCTACGTCGCTGTGGTGTTTGAACAACCTCTCTCTCTGGTTCGTTTTCCTCTATTTCTTGTACTGCTACCGGAATAACTATCTGCGAAGGTAGGTCATAAATGGTGTGAATCGGTACCTGTACCTCTTCTTCTCTTTCTTCTTCATCTGTTTCTATTTCTACTTCTTTTTCTAACTCTTCCTCGACGTCGGAAGCCCCGACATACTGCGTCGAAGTTAGCGTCTCACCTTGCCCTATACGACTAAACCACGTTTGCCAAGAGTCTTCTAAGTTTTGTGCCGGTTTTTCCGTCTCTGAGATCTGTTCCTGCTCCCTGTTTATCCGTAGACGATTTATCGACGGTAGATTCTCGCCATCGCTCGCCTCATATCTAGGAGATTCCCATGTTTTTGGCAATATTTCAGGCGTTTCTTCTACTTTTGGTTCTTCTTTGATTACATCTTTGAGAGGGGTTGGAGCACCGAATCTATGGTCCTGAATAGCGCTCTCTAGTACATACCAGCCCCGTCCGACGAGTCGAGCAGGGACTCGTCCCTCTCTGCAGAGTTGACCTACATAATCTTTTGCATACCCAGTAAGCTTCGCGGCGCGTTTAGACGATATGTAAACTTTCTCGCCAATGAGTATCTCATCCATAACAAGCATTATATGCCTATCTCGGCTCGTATGGAAGTGCTGTACACAAGCCCGGTATGCAGTAGGCAGAAAGCAGTATGCGGTAGGCGGTATGCATTTCTCTGCCTTCTGCTTACTGCTTACTGCTTACTTTCTCGGTAATGAGTCTTCGAATTACCGCCGGGTTCCCTGCCCCTCCGCTCTCTCTCATTGCTTTGCCGATGAGATACTGGAGTGCTGTTTGCTTCCCTGCACGATACTCGGCAACCACCTTTATCTCTCTTGCGAGTACGGTATCAATAACCGCACCGAGCGCATCCGTATCGTGAATCTGGATGAGACCTTTTTCTTTAGCAATATTCTCTGGATCGCCACCTTCCCTGACGAGAATCGCGAGAATATCTTTCATGCCCCGAGAAGAAAGCTCTGCGCTCACGAACATACGGAGAAGTTTTGCGAATGCAGTGGGTGTAACATTTTTCTGTTCGCCGGCTAAATCAGAGACAAAATAATTTGCTGCGAGAAGTGTAAGCTCTTTCTTATTTCCAATTTCTCCCAACACTGCATCAAAAAATGCACTGCGCGGAATCGTCGCGATGATGAATTCTATATCGGGCTGTTTGAGTCCTCCGTGGGCATATCGTGCGCGTCGTTCCCACGGCAATTCGGGTAACGATGCTGTAATCGTCTCGAGAGAAAATTCCGGAATCTCGCCACAATATAACTTCGGCAAGTCCGGCTCCGGGAAGTAGCGGTAGTCGGCGCCCCCTTCCTTAAACCGCTGATGGAATGTCTCCTGCTTCGCTTCGTCCCACCCACGTGTCTCTTGTACTACCTTCCCTCCCGAGTCAATAAGTTTGCTCTGGCGCTCTATCTCGTATGCAATAGCACGTTCAACCGACCTGAAGGAATTGAGGTTTTTCACCTCTACTTTCGTCCCCAACTGCTTACTGCCTACTGCATTCTGCTTACTGACACTTATATTCGCTTCAATACGCATCTCCCCTTTCTCGAGATTCGCTTCACCAGCACCAAGCGTGCGCAGTAAGAGCTGGAGTTCGCGCGCAAAACGACCAGCCGTCTCCGCATCGGGAATAACCGGTTCGGTAACGAGTTCCATAAGTGGGATGCCGGCACGATTAAAATCAACAAGACTTTTATTATTTCCGTGCGTAGAGCGGGCGGTATCTTCTTCCAGATGCACGCGAGTGACGGCGATTCCGATGATCTCGCCGCCTTTAATGAGCGGGTTCTCATACTGACTGATTTGGTAGCCCTTCGGAATGTCAGGATAGAAATAACTCTTACGATCAAACTCAGAAAAATCGGCAAGCTTCCCTCCAATCGCCGTCCCTATGCGCAGGACGTGTCGTACCGCTTCGCGATTAATCACAGGCAGGGTGCCGGGGTGCGCGAGACAGACGGGGCACACGTTCACATTCGATCGCGTCTCGTCCGGATTATTCGCCGAGTCGCAGAACATCTTGGTTCTAGTCTTGAGCTCCGCGTGGACCTCGAGACCGATGGTGGGGCGATACATAGTAGGCAGTATGCGGTATGCAGTATGCAGAGGCAAGCCCAGATAGCCAAAAACAGTATGCAGTAGGCGGTATGCCGTATGCAATATGCATTTTTCTGCTTACTGCTTACTGCTTACTGCCAACAGCTTTGAAAGTTCGTCGGAGAACTTTTTTAGGGCGACAGGGTCTTCTACGGAGACCGAGAACACTTCCCTACCCGTCTCACGCTCTAGAAGTTGGACTTTAGTTTCTTGTTCTTCTGGCAAAATCAGGTCTATTTTAGACAAGATAATCATTTCTCGCTTCTCGGATAGTCCGTGTCCGAATGCTTCTATCTCTTTCCGTACCTCTGTATATGCCGAGAGAGGGTCATCTTGGTCAGCCGAGACGAGATGTAGCAGAATTCCAGTGCGTTCTACGTGCTTTAAAAATTTTATACCGAGCCCCTTACCGGTCGATGCTCCTTCTATGAGTCCTGGGATATCCGCGATGATGTGACCATAAAAGTCACCGAGATGCGGTTCAAGAGTGGTGAAGGCATACGCACCGACCTTTGACTTCGCCCTTGTAAGAGCGTTCAGAAGCGACGACTTCCCTGCATTCGGGAGTCCGATGAATCCTGCATCGGCAATAATCTTTAGAGTGAGTTCTATATCCCCATCCTTACTTGGCTTCCCGTCGGTCTGTTGAAAAGGGTTCTGATTCGTTGAGCTCTTAAAGCGTGCATTACCTTTCCCGCCCGTACCGCCCCTAAAAACAATAATTTCTTCATCTTCTTTCGTAATCTCATATTCCTCACCGGTCTCTACAATACGTGCAACGGTGCCGACAGGAACTTTTAACATCATCGGTTTACCATTCTTGCCGTGTTGGAGTTCGCCACGACCCGCTTCACCCTCTTCGGCACGAAACTTTTTTTCGTAGCGATACGTGGCGAGTGCGGCGAGATCACGCATCCCGAGCAGGATGACGTCCCCGCCTCTACCGCCGTCACCGCCCGAAGGACCACCCTTCGCCGTCTCCTTAGTGCGCAACCAGCGAATGACGCCATTACCGCCCTTGCCCGAGGCGGCATAAATCTTCACCTGATCAGTAAATGCCATGGAATAGTAAGCAGTATGCAGTAAGCGGTAGGCAATAGCAATCGGAACGGTAAACAGTAGGCGATACAACTACAGTTTGTTCATGAGTGATTCGAGCATTCGTTGTAATTGATTAAGTTCTTGTAACGCTTCAGTTGCATCAATATGATACTCGTTCTGCATTAGTAACAACTGTGTCTCGAGCTCCGCTGCCGAACCACTAGCAATTCTTAAAAACTGAAGAAAATCTTTCTTAGTCCCTCGTTTAGAACCCTCTGCAATGTTAGACGGTACAGAAACGGCACATCTCCGTACTTGGCTTGATAGTGCGAATAATTCTTCCTTGGGTAGTTGGCGTGCAAGTCGGTAGACGAGACTAACTAATGTCATTGCCTTTTGCCAAACGCGCATGTTTTGAAATGCGCTACCAGTTTGTGTTCGTATTTCCTGCATACCGCCTACCGCATACCGCCTACTTCGACAATGGTCCATCCTTCAGTGAGAAGTTGCTCCACTTTTTTATATTTAAGCGTACGCGATTCATCGCCCTTCTTAATAGTCACGATATCGTTCCGACCGTAGCTCACGCCTTTCTTGATTGGCGCGGGTGCACTGCCCTCTTCAGCTCCTGCGGTGACAAGTGCCGAGCGCACTTTTGCATTTTTTTGTTCTTGTTCAGCGCGAATACGCGCATCGTCGGCAGACGCGAGTCGGGGCAACATCTCCCGAAGCGTCGCTTGAATATTCGCTTCCAAGAGGCGAAAGCGCTGAAGTCCTTCGCGACGATACTCAATTAAGGGATCGCGTTGACCGTATGCGCGAAGCGACACCGAGTGACGTAAATATTCCATTGTTTCCAAGTGCTCCAGCCAGAACATGTCCACGATCTGCAAGAGCATGTGGCGCATGTGCGCAACAAAAGTCGTGCCGAGCTCTGCCTTCTTTGCGTCGTACGCCGTGCGCTCTGCTTCGGCCTCGCCGAGCAGGGCGAGCATAATCCCTTCCACCTCTTCGTCAGAGCCGACGAGCGCGGCACGACGCCGTGCATACATCGCGAGCCGTTGAGTATTCATCACGTCGTCATACGCGAGAACCTGCTTGCGCGAGTCAAAGTTGAACCCTTCAATACGCGTTTGCGCCGTCTCGAGAGATTTGGTAATCATTGCGCTCTCAATCGGTTCGTCTTCGGGGATACCGAACTTGCCCATCACCTTCTTCAGCGCCTCAGAGGCGAAGACGCGCATAAGCTTGTCTTCAAGGGATACAAAAAATCTCGTCTCGCCGGGATCGCCCTGACGACCCGCACGACCGCGGAGTTGATTATCAATACGCCTCGCGTCGTGACGCTCGGTGCCGATAACCGCGAGTCCGCCCCGCTCTATAACTGCCGAGCGTTCTTCAGCGGTGGCGAGCGCACCGCCGAGCTTGATGTCCACACCTCGGCCAGCCAAGTTTGTCGCCACAGTGATACGGCCCTGCTTCCCCGCTTCTGCAATAATCTCGCCTTCGCGTTCGTGATTCTTTGCATTCAGAAGCTCGTGGGGGACACCCGCATCGCGCAAACAATTACTCACCACCTCGTTGTCCTCAATAGAGACGGTGCCGACCAAGACCGGCTGACCCTTTTCATATTTCTCTTTCACCGCGCGCGCGACGGCACGATACTTCCCAGCTGTTGTTTGGAAGATAAGGTCGTCGTGGTCCTTGCGCGCGACCGGCTTATTCGTCGGCACCGCAATCACTTCAAGACCGTAGACCGTATAAAATTCCTCTTCAGAGGAGAGAGCGGTACCCGTCATGCCCGAGAGACGCCCGTACATACGAAAAAGGTTTTGGAACGTGACGGAGGCGTAGGTGCGCGTCTCGGCCTTAATCGACACATGCTCCTTCGCCTCTACTGCCTGATGCAGACCATCCGACCAACGGCGACCGGGCTGCATCCTCCCCGTGAATTCGTCAACGATGATAATCTCGCCGTCTTTTACGACATATTCTTTATCGTTATGAAAGAGCGCCTGCGCCTTCACGGCGGTCTCCAGGTGATGCGCATATTTCACACCGCCTTCGGTATAAATATTTTCCATACCGAGTGCTATCTCTGCCTTATGGATTCCCACTTCGGTAAGCTGAATCGCGTGCTGTTTCTCATCAATCGTATAATCCTCACCTTCTTTCAAAGAGCGCACGATACCCGCAAATTGTTCATACAAGAGAGTGGCGTCGCCTGCGGGACCGCTAATGATAAGCGGAGTGCGTGCCTCGTCTATTAAAATAGAGTCCACTTCGTCAACGATGGCATACGAAAAACCTCGTTGCATTATCTGTGAAGAATCGTAGGCGGTATTGTCGCGCAGATAATCAAAGCCGAGTTCATTGTTCGTCGCGTAGGTGACGTCCGTGGCATACGCTTCTTTCTTAGTGACGGGACGAAGATAATCGTAAAATACGCGGAACGAACCTTCAGTATCGCGCAATGCGTCCTCTTCCTTCTCTACGTGTGCGGAGTCGTAGCAGTACGCGCCGACAGAGGTCACGACGCCGACCGTGAGTCCGAGAAAATCATACACTTGTCCCATCCACGCGCCGTCGCGCCGCGCGAGGTAATCGTTCACGGTTACTATTTGCACTCCCGTACCCGCGAGCGCGTGATAGGTCGCGGGCAATGTCGCCACGAGAGTCTTGCCTTCGCCGGTGCGCATCTCGGCGATTTTCCCCTTCGCGAGCGCGAGACCGCCGATGAGCTGGACGTCAAAATGAGATTGCTGGAGTGTGCGCTTCGCCGCTTCGCGCACAAGCGCGAATACGAGCGGAATATCCGTTTCTGGTGCGCCACCGGCGACGCGCGCTCGCGCGCGTACTTCAGTAAAGCGCGTTCTGATTGCCTCATCAGGAAGCCCCTTCAGCTCCTCGGTGAAGATATTGGTCGCCACGACCACCGGCGCCGCTTGCTTAATAAAGCCAGCAGATTGATTCTTCGTGAAAAGGCGATCCAGTCCGAACATTATTTGTATTATACCATTTGGACACAAAAACAGCTCAAAACAAAAATGTCCCGCTAAGAGCGGGACATTTTGACGAGACTTGATTAGCGGCGGCGCTTTGCTGCCTTTCGCTTCGTTGTCTTCTTTGCAGCCTTTCTTTTTTTTGCCATGGTTGTGTGCGAATTAAAATTATTAGTAGGTCGACCCTGCGTGTATTATCGCGCGTGTAGAAAATATTTGTGAGATTTTTTTTCAAACTGTGGATAAGTATTAAAATGTTTTTGAAAATTATTTTTCAATGTCGCCGAATGTTTCTACTTCTCTTTCAATCGTAATTCCGGTCGCGTCCTGCACGCGCCGCGCGACGTCGTGCGCGAGCGCATCAACATCAGAAGCAGTCGCACCCTTTTGCGCGACGATGACGAGCGGGTGCTTTTCATACAGTCGCGCTCCGCCGACACGAAGTCCCTTGAGCGACAGCGCGTGATCAAGAATCCAGGCGAGCGATATTTTTGTTGTGTCGTCACCTTGTGGAAACATTGGCAATTCTGGAAATCTGCGTGCGAGTTCATCGGCTTTTGTTTTTGATACGACTGGATTTTTAAAGAAAGAGCCCGCCGTTCCCGTCTCTCCGTCACTCGGGAACTTATTCGCACGAATAACACGGACTGCGTGTGCCACCTCTCTCGGCGTCGCGAGTGCTACTCCCGCTTCGCGCGCCTTAACGAGATCGGGGTATGAAATATTCAGCGCGCCCTGCGCATTCAACATAAGCGCAACGCGCGTGATAATAAAATCTTTTTTCTCTTTGAAGACGCTTGTGCGGTATCCGAACTCCGCCTGTTCGCGTGAAAAGCGAATTGGTTCACTCGTTACGCGATTAATCGCGTCAACATATTCAACAGTTGGCGCGAGCTCGGCGCCGTAGGCGCCGATATTCTGCACCACCGCACCGCCCACCGAGCCGGGAATGCCCGCAAGATTTTCAATGCCGTACAAATTGTGTGCAGTCGTCGCATCAACCACGTCGTCCCATCGCGCTTCCGCACCCGCTATCAAACGTGGACATCCCATGGACACGCTTGTGATGGCGACTTTGAGCACGACACCCGCGATGCCTTCGTCTGGTACGAGTATATTGCTCCCTGAACCGAGTATAAAAAGTTCCAAATTTTTCGCGCGCGCAAACTCAAGCGCTTCGCGAATGTCGTCGTCGTTTTTCGCTTCAATAAAATACCGCGCGGGACCGCCGATGCGGAATGTCGTGAATGGAGCGAGCGCGACATCCTCGCGAACGATCATTGTGGAACCGTCTTCCCTGCCTGGCCGGCAGGCAGGCCTTCTATTTGCTTGAGTGCTTCGGCACCGGCGGCGGCGACATCGGGAAAGAGTTCAACCGCTTTACGAATTATTTTAATCGCGTTCGCATTATCGCCGGCGGCATAGTAGACGGCGGCGAGCCCGAACCACGTTTGTGCCGAAGCGTTTTGCGCCGAGGTGCGCAGCTGCCAGAGCGCGGTGAGTCGCGGCCAATTCTTCGTGCGATAGTACGCGATGCTCAAGATGTCGCTATCCACTACGGTGGTGCCATATGCCTTCATCAGCACAGCGTCGGCCCGAGCGAGGTCGCCCGCAACGATATTGCCCACGGCCGCATACGTGGCCAGGTTAGTGAACTGTGGTCCGAGCTCATACGCCGTATTAAAATCAATTTGAACCTGCTTCAGATTACCCGCCTCCCATTCCGTTTGACCGGCTTCAAGCCACATCTGCTCCTTCCGCGGAGAGAGAGATATCGCGATTCTAATTTGTTCTAGCGCGCTCTTCGTATCGCTAACGATACGGTACCCGTAGGCGAGCTGGAGCCGTATGCGCGCGTCAGCCGGATAGCGCGCCACTTGTTTCTGCATCTCTTCTATCGCGAGTGTGACCGCCTTCTGCTTCACCTCGTTAGTGACCGCAGTACTCTGTACAATGCCACCGGCAAAAGAAATAAGCTGTTCGCGTATTTCTTGTGCGGCAAACGAAGGATGCTGTACGAGGTTTTGAAAGAGCGCGAGATTCCCTTCTGGCCCTTTCTGGTTCGGCGAAATCGCTCTCACGAGTTCTCCGGCAGCACGCATGCTGGGGACGTTCACGAACCAGACGAGCGCGAACAGCACCACTGCAGCGACTGGAAGTGCGTACGTAACCCCGAGCTCGGCATCGAGCTCGGGAGCTTTTTCAAGTCGTTCGATAGGGCGTGCGGCTTGCGAATCAATCAGTGCGAGGATAGCGAAGAAGTAGATATAAGAATAGAGATTATCAAATACGAACACATTGTGGGCAGCGTAGCCGACGATGGCGGCGGTGAGCAGGATGCGTTCGGGTCGTGAAAATTCGGAGCGTCGCCAGAGTAAAACAATCGCCGATATGAAAAGCGATATGTAGAACACGAATGCCGGCAGACCGCCCGCCAAGAGCCAATCAATAAATGCATTGTGTGCGCGGTCAAACCAGACCTCCTGCGCGTAGAGCGACGGGTCGTAATACTTATTGAAGACATAATTAAATCCTTCTTGTCCCCATCCGACAACGGGTCGCTCGCGGAATCCTTGCCACGCCATATGCCAGATAGTGAAGCGCGTTTGGCCGTCGGCGAGCGAGATTGAAGCGATGCGCTGCAAAGTGCTGTTGCCTTGAACGAATGCGGAGCCGCGCGCGAGATAGAAACTGCCGACGAACACGATTATAGCCACACATACCCACGCGGCCGCGCGCCGCGCCTTGCCGCTTGCCGTAAAAGTGAAGAGCACCGCCGAGAGAAACAGCGCGAGCGTGAGACCGATAATCGCACCGCGCGTTTCAGTATAGAAAATGAGAACGGCTTCAAGCACTGCAAACGCAATGAGCGAATACTTCAGCCACATGCGTTTCTCGGTGAGCGCGAGCCACCCTGCAATGAAGACATTGAAGAGCAGGTAGATCGCGAGATACGCAGAATTGCCGAGTGAAGCATCAATACGAACCGAACCCTGATGAATGTCCAACTTCCCCGCGAGCTGGAGCAGAGCGTACGCGCTCACGACAAGTGCGACACCGAGCGAGGTGAGGAACCAGGCACGCCACTTCTTTTCCACGCGCAGGACGTTGGAAGCGGCGAAGAAGAGACCGAGCAAGTGCGCGAGGAGTACCCATCCCTCCATCCGCTCAAAGTTGCTCCAAAACGCTTTAACGGCATTCGGTGCGAATGCGTCTGCGATAAACATCCAGACGACAAATGCGGTGACGAGTGCGCCGAGCCAGGAGAAGCGCGGACGGTATGCCTTATCAAGTAGTGCGAGCACGACCCACGCCACCACAGCTATCTCAATAAGTATGCGTAGATAAAACGCCTTGCCGGTGATAAACGGGAAGAAGAACGAGCTCGCAACGATGAGCGGCGTAATAGGTAGAAGAAAAAGCGCGGTAAGCGCCACCCATCGAGCTGTCTGTTTCGCCGTCCCACTCTGCATGATGGAGCAACTATATCACAGAGCCCCGCCTTCGGCGGGGCTCTGTGCGCAGGAGTTTATGGTTGAGTATCAGCCGGAAACGGCGGGAACGTCTGCTCGACGTACGCACGAATGACTCTTTCCGCATCCGGTCCAGCGGTTGTGACAGTCTCCCATACGACCGACAGTTCGAGACTGAAGTAATCGTGAGCGGCCCAGTCGCGCATTCCGGCCATTTTCTTCCAGGGCACGTCAATCTTCACACGTGTCTCATCCGATACCTTTTTTGCGAGCTGACCAACGACCTCGAGTTGCATGATAACGGCGCTTTGCGTTTTATTATCCTTGAGAAACGCAGCTTCATCCATTCCAGCCGTGAATTCACGTAGCTTGCCGAACGCATCCAGCATCAGCCGGAGATAAGCCGAATCATCTTTCATAGAGCGGTTGGACATCACGATAGATTGAATCGCGAAAGTATGGGATGACAGCTCCTTCAGAAACAATGTCGACCGAACGTTTGAGACTCTCAGCCAACTCTTCTCGCAGACCGACAAGATCCCAAAGCGATGTATGGTCCAGGTACTCGACAAGAAAATCAACATCACTGTCCGGTCGCGCATCGCCACGAGCAAAAGAGCCGAATATACACGCGCGCTTCACGCCGTATTTTTTGAACACAGGCGTGGCCTTTTCGCGAATCTCCTGAAGAGTCGGTGTCATGATGTGATTATACCACAGCGCCCCGCCTTCGGCGGGGCGCTGTGTTTCTAATCTCTTCTAATTATTTAGAATCTCCAACTGAAGAAGCCCCACAGCTTCGCTTGCGACGACGCGACATCTTGGAGGCGCGTCTGTTGCGCCTGCATAGCGGTGAGCTGTGTTTCCAGCATCGCCTTCACTTCTGCCGAAAGGTTTGCACTTTTCAAGAGTTCGGTAAGTTTCGCAATATTCTCCCCATTGCGTTCTACTGCTTTACTAATATCTTTGGACGCTTTCTTATCACCACCGAAGAAAAGCTTGGCGATAAACCCGCGCGACTCAATCCGCGCTTCGGCACTCGTCGTGGTCGCGACCGAATCGTTCATATGCTTCGCTATTTCCGAGACCTGCGGACCGATACCACCCAAAAGGTCCTTAGACGCGAGCAGGGCGTGCACTGCGAGCCGGACCTCGTTCGCATTCTTCATCACTTTCCGAAGTTTTGGTGTCGTGCTCGCCTCTTCATCGTCCAATTCATGCTTGCGCTCTTCGATGGACTGTTTCCACTGACCCCACGAGAGCGCGGGAGTCGTCGTGCTCTCGCGTTGCAGCTCAAAGCGTTCTATTAACATCTCGCGAGTCTGTTCGCGCATCTCCTTCGCCTGCTCACGTCTCTGCTCTGCCTGTTGCTTCACGACTTCGCGCACCGTCGCTGACGCGTCACTACCGTCGTCTGAAACACGCACCGAGGTGACTCCCGTCACCTGCGCCGATGAATCTCCACGATCTTCATCCGCATGCGCAAGCACCGCCGGCATCCCGCTCAAAACAAGCGCGAACACCCCTGCCATCAATATGTATTTTTTCATACCCGTAATGATATCACGCTTTTTGCATTTTATAAAAATACGACTCATGATTCTTAAGGAGGTCTTCGGGCGTTCCTTGTTCTATGATGCGACCATGATTCAAAACCAGAATGGTATCGGCTTCGGCGACCGTAGATGGGCGATGCGCGATGATAAACACGGTCACCTTTCCGCGAAGCGCGCGAATGGATTCATGAATGAGCTTCTCTGATTCGTGGTCCAACGCGCTTGTCGCTTCATCCAAGATGAGTAAGGACGGATTATCAACGAGTGCGCGAGCGAGCGCAATGCGCTGGCGCTGTCCACCCGATATCATCACACCACGGTCGCCAACGCGCGTATCGAATCCTTCAGGAAGCGACATCACGAAATCATAAATATTCGCCTGTTTTACAGCCGCAATGATATCGTCCATCGATAGTTCGGGTCGATAGAACCGTATATTCTCTTCTATACTGCCGTTGAACATAAAAACATCTTGGGCGACGTAGCCTATATGTGACCGCCATTCGTTAAGTGAAATATTCTCGGCTGGTACGCTATCAAGTGTCATCTGCCCTGAAGTCGGGGTAAAGAGACGCAAAATGATGTCTGCTACTGAAGTCTTCCCAACTCCCGAGAGGCCAATAAGGCCCACAGTCTCTCCGCGCTTCACAGAAAAACTTACATCATATAACACTGGCTTACTGTCCGATGCATACGCGAACGATACATTCTCAAAAGCAAATTCTTTTTCAAATACAAATTTGTGCGTGCCGTGTCCTTCGTGCTGTGCGTGTTCAGCGAGTGAATTCTTGAAAGTCGTCATGTTTTCTGCATACGGGAGAAGAGAGACCATGCTATTGAATGCTCCCTGTCCAGATTCTAGATACGTAAATATTTTTTGAATCAAGTAAAGCGCCGCAGCGAAGGAGATGAAACTGAAACCAGGAGTGTTATACATCACCGCGAAAAGTATCAAGACGAAAATAATACTGAATGGCTGAAAGAGGCTCGTGCCGAGAGATTGTGTGAGGGCGAAGCGTGTTTGTAGGGTACGCAAGTTATTCATTAACACATTGCCAGAGGTGAGCGCGTCCTTCTCTTTGCCAGCCACTTTAATAGCTTTCATGCCGATGACATGTTCGGTTAAGAAATTAGAAATGTCCTTCTCAATCTTTGAGGTCGCGTTACCTATTCGCTGCATTCGCAGCGTAAACGGGCGCACGACTCCAAGCAGGACCGCCCCGCCAGCCGCGGCACTTATTGTAACGATTGGTGAGATGTTAATAGCAACTAATAGATACATCAGGAGACCGCTGAATGACTGAATAACCTGACTTACCGTTCCGAGTAGACCACTCGTGCACTGCAGATCTCGCACCATCGTGTTGTGTACGTAGCCAAGCTTCTGCTTGAGCAGGAATGGCCACGACGCTGAGAAAGCGCGTTTCAAGAGCGCTTGACTCTCGCTGTTGTAATAATCTGCAGATATCCATCCGCGTATATATCCGAACACAACCATAGATATCGCCCGCACCATAAACATGAAAAGAATGAACGCAATAAGATAGCGAAACTTGAATGGAATCCCGATAAACGCGAAGACGCCCTGTATGGCGCGAGAAATGAAGTCGGTAGGCACACCACCGCTCGTGAAGAAAGACGCGAGCGGGATAACCGCGTTGACCCCGATACCCTCGACAATAGCCGCCAAAAATCCGAGAGTGGTGAGTGCCACTATATGCCAACGGTATTTACCGAAAGTATTCCAGAGAGTCCTTGGTGTAGTACCTATTTTCATTTTTTGAAAATCAGGCTCAGCATATTACCGTAGAACGCTGGCGATGAAGTCACTTTGTTCCCATCTCCAGTAGACAAAAGTCGCGCGTCCTCAATTATTTTTTTATAATCCTCGATCTCATGCGCATACGGAGTCTCCAAGTAGAAATAGGTCGAGTCGAGCAAGGAGAGATTAAGCGTTTTAAATAAGTCGATGACTGTGCGCTTCGGAAAATGCAACTGATGATCAGCAGTAAAGAGTTTCCATTTATCTCTATAGAGTTCCGCACAAAGACTTTCGGCATTTGGCGTAGCGGTTATGTATATGAGGCCGCCAGTTTTTAGCCATTTTACTAATTGCGCAATCATAGTTTTCGGATCGGCCATGTGCTCAATAACACCGCGCAAAACAATCACATCAAAATAGTTATCCTGAAACTCGGCCTCATTCGCTTCTCCTTGCGTAATGTTTAAGTTGAAGACCTCTCGCGCATGTTTAGCTGCTTTTTCGTCAAACTCGATGCCATATTTTTCCCAAGACTCGCCGAACTTATTTAGTAGAAACCCCCCTCCGCAACCAACATCGAGAATTTTGCCTGATTTGAGATGTTTCTCAAGGAAGCCGATTTCCACTTCGTACATTTTGTCTCGAGCAATCGAATCTTCATGGTTATTCTGCAATTCGAAATATCCATCCTCATAGAACAAATCACGGCCCTCTCTGTTCAGCTGCAGATTATGATATACCAGCCCGCAATCGCCACACTTGTACGCCACGATTGGATCACTCTTTGCCCACTCCTCTCGGCTGGCGGACCCGCAGACATTGCACAACTCAACCTCCACAAGGTACTTGGTGAATTTTTTAAGACCTTCGACAGAGTTAGGATTCATGTGTCTAGTTAAGTCGTTGAAACCCAGAATGAGCTATTGGGCCTCGCAGATGCTTTTCTACTGTCTCAGTATCTATCGCTTTCTTCATGATCGTAAATACTTCGTCAATGGTAGCAAGGTACTTCTTGATGTCTTTCTTCGTGTGAGCGTATGACGGATAAAACCTGTTTGCGGCAAGAATGCCGCGTTTGAGCATTTCCTGGGTAAATAATGTCCGCACAGCATTGCTCTTCTCTCCATATACAAAAGAGAATGATCCCATTGTTGCTGTGCCTTCAATTTTCACATTAATGCCATGCTTTTCCCCACACCTTTTCAAACCTGCGCGCGCCGTCTCACCTATTTGATTAATATACTTTGGAACATTCAATCGACGCATTTTTTTAATTGTAGCTAATGCTGCTGCTGGGCCAATACGCTCAGTCCAATACGTGCTCGATATGAAAGTATCTTGGGCCGCCTGCATTACATGCTTGCGTCCAATAATAGCCGCCATAGGAAATCCATTGCTCATTCCCTTGCTGAATATTGCTAGATCTGGATTCACTTTATATATGAGATGTGAACCTCCTACGTTCATTTTCCAACCAATCGATATCTCGTCGAACACGAGTACGGCTTTCTCGCGTGTCGCTATAGCTCTAATCTTATGCAAAAAATCATCCTTTGGTTCCTCCTCATGAATCGGTTCCATTACAATTGCTGCAAGGTTGCCTTTTGCATCATCGACAATTTTATCTAACTCGTCTATGCGGTTGTAATGAAAAGGAAGGATGGTTCCGCTCAGACCCTGAGGTACCCCCTTCGGCGAGAGTCCAGAAAGCAAATGATCATTTAGGCCTTTTGGGTCTTTTAAGTTAGTGGCCAAATACCAGTCGGACCAGCCGTGATAGCCACAAAAAGCTATGATGTCCTTGCCTGAATAAGCTCGGGCGATTCGAGTTGCAACGGCCATTGATTCCCCGCCTGTACGCGCATATCTCACCATATCTGCCCAGGGGTGAATCTTGCACAGTAGTTCGGCTAGCTCAACTTCCTCCGGTGCGTTCCATGTTGCCATTGAACCCTTATCGACCGCCTGCTTTACAGCCTTGTTAACGTCTGCGTCAGCATACCCGAGCGGACACGCGCCGATTCCCATAATCGACATGTCTAGGTATTTCTTACCGTCCATATCCCATATATATGCGCCCTTAGCCTTTGAGTAATACGCTGGCCACTGATCCGGAAGGAACATCTCGGCCCGTTTTGAAAGTAGTTGATTGCCACCAGGAATCAGCTGCTTCGCCCTATTCCATAACTTTTGTCCAGTTCTTTTCATAGTATATTGATGAGTATAACAGCCTATGTGGCCTTCCAAGAAGCATTCCTTTCCACTTCAGAAGTCAATTTTTTGATGTCCGGGCTTTCGTCAAGAAATTCCAATATGTCCTTCATGGTAAAGATTGGTTTCCTGGACGCAAGACTCTCGTAAACTCGCTTAAGCAGTTCGTAATCTTCCGGATAATCTAACGTAAGGCGGTAGCACGCCTGGTTACTTATGCTGTTTCTATACTGCCCAATTTTAAATATCTCTGGGTTCTTCCAGAAATAAAACGTGACGTGTTCTCGGTGGGACGTTTCAGTTGCCTCTTTCCACGCTTTTTCTAGGGCAGCAAATGTAAATACCTCGGTGTCCATTCCGTCAGGATACGTGTACGGCTCTAGATTATTGGACGCATAGTCATAATCTCCCGATCTAAAGAACTGAATGGTCTCGTCAATAATCTTAGGATCTATAAGCGGACAGTCTGAAGTCATGCGTACGATGATATCTTCCTTTTGTGCACCAAATGCTTTCGCGGTTTTATAATACCTATCAAGAACATCATCCTCGCTTCCTACAAAATACGGCTGATGAATTTTCTCAAGAAATTGAACAAGGGCCACGTCTTTTGGGTTTTCAGTAACCGCTACTACAATTTTATCTATACTTTTGCTGGCTGTTACACGTTCAAGCATGCATTCTAGAATCGATTTGCCCGGGGCGATTTCTAGTAGCACCTTGCCAGGCAGACGAGTTGAGTTCATGCGTGCTTGAATGATTGCGATTGTGGACATGGAATATTTTACTTGCTACGCAATGCCAAGATATTTTTTTAGCATTTTTATTTGCTTTTCAACGGATGGCGTATTCTTTTTAAGAAGGCCGTTACCGGCTGAAATACCTATAATCGACGTTGGGTGTTCAATGTCATCAACGATAACCTCACCACGACGACCGAAGATTCCGAGGGACACTAGCATAGTGTCTATTTCTTTTATTTCCCTACGGCCCAGAGGCTTCTTGTAGAGATCCTTCTGCCCGACAAGCGCCGAAAAGAAATGTTTCTGAACTATCGACACATCAAGACGGTAAACGACACCCGATGAGTTCTTAGTAACATCATCAGCAAAACAGCCCTTGCCAACATCGATCAGTACTGCAGATGACGACGCTGTCTCCAGCATTTTTTTGCTGACAATCTCTTTTTCATTTGTAACCGCAATGACTACGTTTGCACCTCTGCAGGCACTTTCGATACTCGTTGCAGAAATAATCTTAGCCATGGTGTTTTCAGATTTAATGCTATTTAGGCCTGCAACAATAAATCTTAGCTTCTTCTTATTTCTACGAAACGCAGACACGTTGACGCCCCTTTCGACCAGCTTAAGAGCGATTTTTGACCCGAGATTTCCAAGACCGATAATTGCACACGTGGTGCCGCTTACAACTGGTATGCTGTTCCCGACCAGCATGTTTGTCGCCTCTGCCGCCAAATCATTACCTTTGTAGGTAAGCATTCTAGATTTCTTGATAATCGCACGTAGCGGTTTTTCTATATTACCCCTGTCATAGTCATGTGGTCCGTAATATATCTTCCGTATCTTTTTCTCGTCATCGACAAAAATGTTGTCGACCTTGCCGTCTACCAAGAGCGCAATGTCCATCGCCGTTTCAACATCTCGCACAATTACCCCTCCATAAACAATGGAGGACGTTTCTCGGTTTGGTATTTCGTAGAATCTACCGCGCGGAAATATATCGGACGTATTTCCTATAACAAATCCTGTCGGCCGTCCGTTCGCAATCTCCTTTATCTTTTTAACCTGCTCGGCTATTTTAGCTTTCATACGATAACGTGCTCCCATCTA
This sequence comes from Minisyncoccia bacterium, assembly GCA_038912545.1. Taxonomy (GTDB): domain Bacteria; phylum Patescibacteriota; class Minisyncoccia; order Phycocordibacterales; family Phycocordibacteraceae; genus C7867-001. The sequence goes on from JBCLFD010000002.1 coordinate 21,446, forward strand.
ATCGGATAGTCGGCTGCGATGGTTGTTTTTGCAACTTTGCCCACCACCGAATCTAGATACTTCGGCAAGATTGCACCGCCAGGACCCTTAATCGCAAGCATCGCTACAGTAATTTTCTGACCCTCTTTGATATTCACCTTGGCGTAGAGGCCTTTCTTGAAACGGCTTATTGTTTCTATCTCACTTCCCATTATCTTTTTTTCCGCATGTCCCTTTATGAGATGTATCGTGCGGCTTAATCTAACCAATTCTTTCATCTCTTCTGGATCAGACGATAATATGTGGTCAGGACCTTCCATAAATCTATCAAACGTGAAGTGTCGTTCTATCGCCACAGCTCCTAATGAGAGCGCTACAGTAGCTGCGGTAAGTCCTATTGAATGGTCCGAAAAGCCGACCGGCACGCCAAAGGTTTTGTGAAGTGTCTTCATGACACGAAGATTCATATCTTCTGGTGACGCCGGGTACGAGGAGACGCACTGCAACAAAATTAGGTTTTTATTTCCGGTGCCCCAAATGACGTTAATTGCATCACTAATTTCACTGAGAGTGGACATGCCGGTAGACATAATGATTGGCTTGCCGGTCTCTGCAACTCGTCTAAGGAGTGGCAAATTTGCCACATCCATAGATGCTATCTTATAGAACTCGCAGCCGACTTTCTCCAAAAGTTCTAAATTCTCTATGTCGAATGGAGAGGAAAAAATTGGTATCCCAACTTTTCGTGCATACGAAAACAGCTCCTCGTGCTCCTTGGGACCAAACTCAAGTCTCTTAAGCATCGAAAACGCGGACTCTTCAGTGTCTATAAGCTCCTCGGCATATCGACTGTCTTTCACTTTTTTTGACAGTCGGTTCTCAGCGCGATAACTCTGGAATTTTACAGCCGAGCACCCAGCTTTGTGCGCAGCGTCAATTAATTGCTTCGCGAGCTTTACCGAGCCATTATGATTAAGTCCAATTTCGGCAATTATAAAAGCCGGTAAGTCGTACGCAACACGATGAGAACCGAGCATGACCTCCACATTAGTACGTGAACTCTTGGTGCTTCTATTTTCTTCAACATTGTGTACCTCGCTCGCCTCATTAACAAGTCTTTCTGCGAGGTCACGGCCTTTTACTGCGAGAATTTGCAAATCAGCGTAGTGATAATCGCCACCTGTCCCGATAAGGTGGAGCTGTTTGAATGCTGCCACCTTTGCACGCACATTTGTGAGGTCATTTTCCATGCCGATTGTCAAAAGAGGATACACGTACGGCAAAGATATAACCTTTCCAGCGTACGCCTCACCTTTTTTTATTAATCCAACTTTTATGAGATCCTGTATCCCGCGATTCAACATCTGTTTATCCGATACGGCATCGAGCGAGTCATCTTTTCTATAGGACGCTTCGAGGGTTAAAACGGTTTTGCCTTTAGGAAACCCGTAGCTGCAAAACTTCTTCTGTTCGCTAAGTCTGTGAAATAATACGTCTTCGTTGTCGTAGTAAAGGAAACTGGCTTCTTCTGGAATCACCTGGTCTTTGTTTATGGCTACAAAAATAAGTTTTGCACCACGATACAAAAGCGAGTTACGGACACCGAGCAAATCGGCAAGAACTGGAAGTGGCATTGTTGAAACAACAGTATCGTTCTCACCGACACTTACTTTCTCTGATCCAAATACAAGACTCGATATTGTAGTGTCATACGTTTCTATATCAGTTAACGCACAATTGAGGCGAAGTTCCCCGCCTAATGTCGAAAATTTTTCTGCCATACGGGAAAGAATGGCACCTGACCCATACTTACCCACAGCACTCCATTGTCCGGCATGAAAATGACCCTTTGTCCGCCCAAAGTTTACGCGTTTAGGCGCCCAATTGGCGGTCATCTCTTCTACTGAAACGCCCCAGAGTTTTTCTGGATATTTAATGAAGAACAATTTCATGAGCGTCGGTCCGACTAGCTCGAGCACGTACTGACGATAATTCCTTGCAAGAGCTCTGCGTGTTTCGTCGACGCCAGCAATTTCTTTAAGAATCTTTGCGCGCAACTTACCAGGAAACGCTTGGAGCGAATCGAACGAAAGTGGGTAATCAAAATATTGATCGAAGTTTTTACCCTTCACGTTCTTACCCCAGAACTCATTCTTATGAAATAAATCTCCATACTCCTTCTCCCATATCTCGGCTTGCTGTTCGTCAGGGGTATGATAAATGTGTGGTCCGTAGTCGAGGCCATGAAACTCCTTCCAATCAAAACTGCCGGCCAAACCTCCGATCTCAGACCCTTTTTCAAAAATGGTAACTGGCATGCCGAGTTCCGCCATACGAAGTCCGACCGAGAGTCCGCTCATTCCGGCTCCGATGATAAAAGCCCTTCGTTTAGGGAAAACTTTTCTGACTGACTTGTTTACCATAAAGTAAAACCGCCATCGACCGCGATGTTCTGTCCTGTAATATACCGCGCATCAGAAGAGGCCAAAAAAAGAACTGTTCCGACCAGATCATCCGTTGTCGCCATGCGCGCAAGAGGCGTCTTCTTTTCATACTTCCTCACAAATGAGGAGTCTTGGGCACGGGCGACACCACCTGGAGAAATCGCGTTTACCGTAATTCCGAATTTAGCCAGATACACAGCGAGATAGGACGTAAAGTGAATGATGCCGGCCTTTGTTGCGCCATAAATCTCCGAACTGTTTCGACCAGAATTACCGTAAATCCGAAAGTCTGGAGTGGTTATGCCGTAGATCGAACCGAAATTAATAATCGTCCCTTTACGGCGCGTTTTCATTTTTTCCATAACAGCTTTTGACATCAGGATAGTTCCCTTTAAGTTTGTTGCCATAACGTCATCAAGTTCTTTTTCGGTACGCTTTTCGAGCGGGGTGTATACTCCTATTCCTGCGCAGTTTATCAGAATATCTATAGAGCGAGATGCTTTGCGAAGAATGGACTCTATGGACTTTGTCGTCTTTATATCTCCCGATACAAATATATAATTTTTGCGCAATTCGCCGAGTGAGTCTATGTATTTTTGGTTTGGTTTTTTCTTCAAGTCAATAGCGTACACAAAGGCGCCATTCGCAAGAAAGGCTAGCGACAGCGCGCGACCAATTTGGCCATCGGCGCCAGTAATGAGCACCGTTTTGTCGGTCAGGTCGTAGCGGTTTGCCATATGTAACAATTACTATAACCTAGTGACTGTACCAGAGGTAGCAGGAACTTTGGTCGCAAAGGATTGTATAAAAGCTGCAGCCCGCTCACTAGAATGCCCATCAAAAAGGTAGTTCTTCTTAAGAAATGCCTCCGCGCCTGCGGAAAGAGCCTCTCGAAGCTTCGGGTCGCTCACTAGACTCGAGATTTCATTGGTAAGCTCAGCCTTTGTGGTGGCGATGCGCATGGCTCCCTCTTTTTCATAATAAGAGAAGTGATGAAGCCCCATCATTTTCTGTTCTGGTGAAAGCCCTAAATAAATGGACGGGACACCGGCTTGGAGCGACTCAATTAGCGCAGTCGAGTAACAAGATATCGCAATGTCTATCCTTGGCAACAAGCTCGCAAGCGTCTCGAATTGCGCTATTTCATACGGTGTCTCCACAAATAATCTCGCCAGCGACGTTCGTACAAATGTGTCGCGATTTGGCCCGGGTCGGAACTTAAATATTACGCGCGCGTTTGGTATTTGTCGCACAGCCTCTGCGACGGCCTGGTAGTAATCGTACGTCTCATAGGTGTCAGGCGAGTCACCTCCAGGGTCAATTGCTGGTGAGACACACAATATTGTAATCTGATCTTTATCTTTAGATGCAGATACTGGAGCTCTACTATTCTTCGCTCGAACATAAACATCAAAACGTGGTGAACCAATTTCAATGGCCGTGGTAGAAGTGTCGCCAACCCCCTCCATTTGCTGTCTCGTTAGCGGTCCATATACGCAGGTGAATTCTGCATGATGACGCAGACTAACCGAGCCTGGCCCGTAATACTCGAGACCGTGCTGCATCTCAATAGATGGAATACCAAGTGATTTCGCTACTTGTGCTAACACGACAAAATGCGTCTGTGTGCTTACGGTAGAGCGCAAGATGACAACATGTGGAGAGACACGCTCAAGCATCGCGTGAGTATCGTCAATATCCTTTAGGACACGCGTGACAGCATCGCCAATGATCGAATCCAGGGCACTGGTCAACAGCCCGCCCAGGCCAACGCCACGATAGGCGAACGCGTCTAGGCTGTGGTCACCTTTAATAGCCTTCCATTCCTTTCTTATGTTTTCACTCGCCTCTTCACGATGCTTCGTACTTGTCACTACAAATGAGTCTCCGTGTATGAAACGCATTCGAAACCGCCAAATGTTTCCAAGTCCTGCGTTAAATGATTCCAATCGATCATTCAATATTATTTCTGCAGAATCAAGATTCTTCACGTACGGGGAGATATTCTTCCAATAATCACTCGCGAGGATCCGTATCTTCTTAGGGCGCACAAGTATTGCAATTACAGTATTCAGTAAAAATATACAGACGCCAAACATAGTCCTCTTGAGCGCAAATATCGTCTGTCCAGACTTCATGGAAAGTGTCGTTGATGTAGGTACAACGAGTATCTCCTTCTTAGTTTGAACAGCGACAGCGCTTACTGCATCAACGCATGCGTTGATGACATGACGTACGAGAACACTGCCGAAAGAAGGTCCGCCAGTTCCATGCGAAAAAACAATGAGTCGTTCGATACTTGGGTGCTTTGCAAGAACAGCTGCCACAATATCCACGTAATAAAAAAGATGCGTGAGGTACCCCTGAAGTGAAAGGAAGTACAGCTGCGACAGATTTACTCCGCGATACGAAAAAAACGACCATCTCTTGCTCTCCAATATTTGAGCTGGCCACTGTTCCCCGAGCTCAACGGAAGAAGTGTCGGGCGTCCGATATCGCAACCCAGAGATGAAAGGCATTCCACGCGAAGACATGTAGTCTTCTATCTCGGCGTCGAGTGGAATAACTAACAATGTGTCGCGATATTCTTCTGCAATTGCCACGAGAGACTCTATTTGTTCTATCCTATGCAAAAAAATGACCACCTTCTTCTTGTTGTCCATAACTAAATAACAGTTACATCTGGTACCGTGACAATAAATTTGACTCCCTTCTCGCGCAGAGCTTTTTCTTTTTCAAGAATCGCATCTTTGAAGTTCCATGCCAACAATAGAATATAATCGGGCGTATCGATTAAAAGTTTCTCTGGCGGAACGATAGGGATATGCATGCCCGGACTATAGAGCCCCTGTTTCAGCGATGTCGTATCGGTCAAATAATCGAGCGTCTCTGTACCGAGCCCGTAGTAATTGAGGAGGGTGTTCCCTTTTGCAGGCGCACCGTATCCTACAATTTTCTTCCCTTGCGCCTTGAGGCCGCAGAGGAGCTCGAGCAATTTCTTCTTATTCGTCTCCACCGTACGAGCGAATTCCTGATAGACCTCTTCGGTGGTGAGTCCTGCCGCTTCTTCCTCTTTGAGAATTCGTGCCACGTTCGAAGTGGCTACCCCATTTCTTGACGCATAGACACGGAGTGATTTGCCCTGCATGGGGACGATTTCTACGTCAAAAACCTTCATCCCCGTCGCTTCAACCAGATATTTCGCGGCATGCAGCGAGTAGAAACAGAGGTGCTCGTGATAAATTTGGTCAAATGCACCCTCCTCGACAAGATGTTTCGCCCAATGCACTTCAAAGATGAACGTCCCTTCATCCCCGATAAGCTTCGCCACCCCCTTGAAAACGTCTCTGATTGGGTCCGTATGCGCGAACACATTATTTGCAACCACCACTTTCGCTTGACCGTATTTCGCAATGATATCGTCCGCAATATTTGATGAGAAGAACGCCGGATAGAACGGCACGCCCTTTTCTTCCGAGATTGAAGCAAGATTGTCGGCCGGGTCAACATTTAATACGCGCGCGTAGTTCTTTACATAGCTTAAAAGGACGCCGTCGTTACCTCCGATATCAATTACCAAATCCTGCGGTGACGTAATGAGCGGATGTATAACTTCTTCTGCATATTTCTTAAAATGTTCAACTGAGGGAGAGCTTGCGCCGGTCAGAAAGTGATAATCCTTGAACAAAATATCTGGGTTCACAACATCGAGAAGCTGGGCGAGCGAGCACGTCCTGCAGAAATACAGCGCCAACGGGAACGTCGCTTCCGGTTTCCCAAGATCTTCTTCTTTAAGATATGCATTCGCTGGCGGTGTGGAGCCAAGATCAAGTATTTTTACCAAGTCGATCCCCTTGCACACTCGACAGGTCTCCTTATGTGTATAGTTTTTCATACGTCTTAATTAGAACCGAAGATACCACAGTTTTGTTTCAACGTAATGGCTCACGGCCAGTGAGTGCACGAACACAAGCACGAATGACGCGATCAAATGGGAGGGCGATGTCCCGCACGAGAAATGCATATGGATAGTGTTTACCAAGATACACGCGAATACTTCGGTTATACTCGCATCGTCGCCAAACATCGCTCGTCCTTCCAAACGATGCCGATTTCAGATGGGTCACTATCGCTTGTGGTACCAGATATATTTTGTACCCACAGTTGTAGACGCGTTTGCTCATATCAACATCAACAAAATAGAACGGAATCTCCTCGTCAACAATATATTCCCCAAGTGCCTCGCGCCGCCATATCAGGCACGGCCATGGAGGTTGTTCAACCTCGGACACCGCATTCAAATCCAAGTCATCGTAGCGATAACGCTTGAATTCACGCAGATCGAGAAAATATTTATCAATGACGCGCCCGATAAGCGTTGTGAAAAAAGCCAGATATGGCGTCATGATGCGACGATAGTACAACTGCGGCGAGCCGTCGCTATTAAGCAATTTTGCTGTGGCGGCGCCTGCATCGTGTGTGTGGTCCATAAACGCGACCAGCGCCTGAAGCGCGCCTGAATGAAGCACGGCATCCGGATCTATCGTAACGATATATCTCCCCTTGCGCGCGAGCATGATATTTATGGCTGCCCACCCAATATTCGTATCTCGCTGTATAAAAGAGAAGTGCGGATTATTTTTTATTGCGGTGCTCAATTGGATGAATCCGCCATCTTTTGAGGCATTGTCTATCACCACGACCTCATACGAGAGGTCTCCGACAGTCGCCACAATGGACTGCAGCGCTCCCTCCAGCAGATCGGAGGTGTTGTAATTCAAAACCACTATAGAGATATTAAAAATTTCTTTCATATAATTTTATTATATCTTCCACTCGATTTCTATGTATTCCGCCAGTGCCTCTTGCCACGGACGCACATAGGACGAAGAAGACATGCTTTCATTTTCTCCGCTTAGATACACATTTGAGAACTCTGTAGAGAGAACTGGCACGACGGATGCCTTTGAACCAATTAGTGCGAGTGCTTCGCGCGAAACGTCATAACGCGTTGCCACTCCACCACCTACATGCACGATACCTTTTCTATTTTCTTCAATCAGCTTTTTAAGCGCACCTGCGAGGTCCTTTGCATACGTCGGCGAACCGCGCTTGTCCGTTACTGCACGAACTTCGATTGCGTTCTGTTGCGCGAGTATTTTACCGACAAATTTTTTATCACTGTCTCTCCCGCCTCCAAACAACCATGAGGTGCGCACGATGAGATAATCGTTGAGTATGCCACGCACAGCGAGCTCGCCGAGATATTTTGAATGGCCGTACACATTGACCGGATTCGGCACGTCTTCTTCGGTATAGGGTTCTTTCTTGGTGCCATCAAATACACCCGAGGTGGACACATAGACCAGTTTCGCTCCGATCGCTCGTGCCGCGAGCGCCAGATGATAGGTCCCGGTCGTGTTGACTAGATAGGCCTCTCTAGGATTGCGTTCGCAGAATACCAAGTCCGTGAGGCCAGCTAGATGTACGACAGTGCTCGGCTTGTACTCATGGCAGACGGACAAAACTGCATCAAGATTAGTGACATCAAGCGTTTGTTTTGTGAAACGTACACCGAAATTCACATACGAGCCGAGCATCCCTTCGCTCCCTGTGACCAAAATGTGTTCGTCGTTTATTGGAGAGGAGTCCATAAAGTGTCTTTCTCCGAGAGGATTGGGTTGATAATCGGCCAAGCGATATTCAGACGAGAATCATCAAACCGTGCTCCACCGACTGTTTCCGGATGATAGGTGTCGCTCAGCTTATATTCAACTACCGCTTCATCGCTGATAACGCAAAACCCGTGAGCATATCTGCCAGGGATAAAGAGCATTTTTTGCTCGTCTCCATTCAAACGCGCTGAGACGTATTTCCCGTAGGTAGATGATGCGGGATCGCAGTCGGCCGCAACATCAAATATCTCTCCTTTCGTACACCGCACAAGCTTGTCCTGCATATGCGGCGCACGCTGAAAATGCAGACCACGGATTACATTCTTTTGAGAATACGAGGTGAAATCCTCTACGAAAGAGGTTTGTATTCCGAGAGCAGAAAAATCAGCAGAGTTGTATACATTGACCGAGAATCCTCGTTCATCACGCCGAAGCTCTGGTGTGATTAATAACACGCCAGGAAGATTGAGTTCTTCTGTTTTAAAAAGAAGAGTACTCATAGACGCGTCTTGCATGCATGGAAAAATGCTGAAGCTTCAAACAAGGATTCCAGTGTCCCTGCGTCAAGCCACGCGCCTTTAACAAAATGAAACTCCATTTCTCCAATTCTCACGTACTGATTTATCGCATCAGTCATTTCGAGCTCGCCTCGTGCCGACGGTTTGAGTGATTTCGCAAAGGAAAATATTTTATTATCAAAGATATAGAATCCTGTTTGTGCGTACGGCGATTTCGGCTTTTTCGGTTTTTCTTCAATACGTATAATCTTCTTTCCGTCTTTTGAAAAAACTGGCACTCCGAACCGTCTCGGGTCTGGAACTTTCTTAAAAAATCCTACTGCCCCAGTTTTAAATTTACTAACTTCTTTGCTAAAGTTGTTTTCAAAAATATTGTCTCCTAGAATAACGGCAATACTTCCTTCGTCCGCAAAATCTTCGGCGTAGGCGAGCGCATCCGCAATCCCGCCGTTGTTCACGTCCTGAAGCGCATACGAAAGCTTTACTCCATATTCCTTACCGGAACCGAGAAATTGCATAAAATGTCCTGCGTGTTCTCTACCGACGACAATCATAATATCCGTAATACCCGACTGCTTCAGCGTCTCAAGCGGATAGAGAATCATCGGCTTGTCGTAGACAGGCAAGAGGTGCTTGTTTGTTATTTTGGTGAGTGGATGTAGGCGTGTGCCCAAACCGCCGGCAAGTATGACCCCTTTCATATGTGTGTGTTGGCGACCCCGGCGCGTTTTAGTGCGCGCTGCACCCAATCAGTGTTTTTTACATACCACGCGATAGTCGGCTCAAATGAAGTGCGGAACGAGTGCTTTGGCTTCCATCCAAGCTCTCTTTTTATCTTAGATGCGTTAATCGCATACCGGCGGTCATGCCCTGGTCGGTCTTTCACGAACACTATTCCTGTTTCGTCTTTTTTGAAATACTTAAGCATTCGTTTTGCAAGCGTAAGATTGTCTACTTCTTCATCTGTCCCGATATTGTATATTTCGCCCGGCACTCCTTTTACGAGCGCGCGGATGAGTGCTGAGCAATGGTCGGCGACGTGGATCCAGTCGCGTACATACCGTCCATCGCCGTATATTGCTATTGGTTCTCCCTTCATAAGCCGTGTAATTGAATACGGAATGAGCTTTTCAGGATGCTGATAGGGGCCATAGTTATTAGAACACCGAGTTATCACAATAGGTGACCCATAGGTCACCTGAAAAGACCGTGCGATAAGGTCCGCAGCCGCCTTGGACGCAGCATAGGGAGAATTTGGAGCCAGAGGCGATTCTTCTGTGAATTTCCTCTTTGAGTCCAACGATAAACTGCCATACACTTCATCCGTGCTCACTTGTACGAATTTCTTCACCGATGGAGTGCGTCTGAGCGCCTCAAGCAATATCGTAACGCCAAGCACATTCGTACGAATAAATGCTTCGGCCCCACCATGAATACTTCTATCAACGTGCGACTCAGCTGCAAAATTGATCACATAGGATGGTGCATATTTCTTGGAAACACGCGTCATGAGCCCTACGTCAGTAATATCTCCTTTTATAAAAACAAACCGTTTCTTCGGAAGACCTCTGAAATTGTCTTTGTTGCCGGCATATGTGAGCGCATCAACGCATATCACTCGTGTCTTCCTGTGTTTGGACAGCACCATACGTATAAAGTTGGAGCCGATGAAACCGGCCCCGCCACACACTAAAATGGTTGCGTTCCCAAAGCTTTTCATACCTCTACGCTACTCCACTACTCCTCGTTAATCAACGTGCCTTTGAAGCGTTCTAATAATTTCAACATACTTCGGTATAACCGCTGCAAAACAATACTCTGTGCGTACCAGATCCTGGCCAGCGTGGCCGAACCGAACCCGCAGCTCTTTTTCGGAGAGAAGTTTCTCCAGTTTTTCCACCCACTGTTCGTCTGTACTAGCGATATAACCGTTCACGTCATCCTGAATGATATAAGGCATCTCGCCGAACGCGCTCACCACGGCAGGCACGGAGCACGCCATATATTCTAATATCTTCATTGACGTCTTTCCCTTGTTCCATTCCCCCTCGCTTTGATGCGGAACGACACCTATATCAAATTTCTGGATTTCTCGCGGCACACTCTCCGGGTCAGTCCAATTTAAACTATCTATGAATTCAATGTTGAGGCCGAGGACATTCTGGAACAAATCGTATACTTTTTTATTCTTTAATGCTCCGATAAGGACAAATTTGAAAGGAACGGTGGTCGTGGTAACGAGCTTCGCAAGAACGGGCACAAGAATTTCAAGATTTCGAACATGCTCGGGTCCTGTTCCAACCCAACCAATGATGAGTGGACTTTGTGTGTACTCGTAGTTCTTGGTGAACTTCTCATACGCGGGGAAATCAACCACGATGTGTAGAATATGCACATTTGAATTAAATTGCCGTGCCCAAATAGCTTGTCCGTGTGTACACGTAATAACGGCGTCGGCTATTTGTGTAAGTGTTTTTGTTTTGAAATAACTGTGAGTCCACACTGGGTCATCAAAGTCGAAAATCATTTTTCTCCGAAAAATGAAAAGATACACGACCATAATAACGAAGAAATACTTGTTTGAAATGGTTCGCTGTAAAAAAATGATGTCACCTTTTTTGATTGAAAAGAGTGAGCGGATGGTCTGCATGATTAATACAAATTTCTTCGGCCACGGCGTATTGGAAATAGCGAGTACTGGCGGTGTATGAATAACCGTCTTGAAACCGTGCGTATGTAATCCCTCAGCTATTCGGAATGCTCGTTGCCGGGAAGTCCCGCTACGCGCATCACTAAAGGTATAAAAATGCATTGTCATGGTGCACACAGTACCATTTCTCTTGGTCAGAGCAAAAGAAACGCCACGACCGATTAAGGAAGTGGCGCGGGCGAAAGCATGTTACTGCTTCGCAATTGGAACACTGGCAGGAGTGGTCTTGTAGAGCGACTTTTCAAAGAGCCATCGGCGAGCGACACCGCCCAGCTCATCAAACTGCCGTCCGGGCAACGCATCCATCTTGATTGCTCCGCTTAGAACCACGTGCCGCGTAAATTCGGCGCTTGAAGGAAAGAAGACAAAATAGTAGGGATTGTCACGTACCACGCTAGGAAGCTCGTCTTGTGAACGGCATCCGAGCGCTTCGACGAGTTTATGTACCCACTGCTGCGCCTCATGCCCTTCTTCGGCCATCTCGAAGTGTGCCTTGGCGACCTGCCCAAGCTTCTTCCAGGACCACTCCTCTCTCGGGAGTGTTAGGTACCGCTCCGCCAAGTCGCGCGCCCCTGGAATAAGCGCGAACCACATGAAGAGTCGCTGGAGGATGACGATCTGGTCGGCATACCGATCGTTCTCGACATCATCCATAAACTCAATCGTGCAGAGCGGTTTCGGCCCCGGCAAGTACTTGCGGGAAAATTCATCCCGCTCATCACGAACCGATACTTCCGCAACCAGTGGCGCCACTTCCCGTGCCTCGAGACGCTCGAGCGGGCTCTTTTTGTGACGTTGGGCTCGCTCCAGCTCCTTGTTGGCTTGCACCATTGCTCGCACCACCGGTTCGATGACATTTCGTGCCGTTTTCGAATGGCGCATGACGCTCCGGTCGAAGAACAACTCATGTAGATCATCATTTTCACCCTTGTAGTACCCGAATGCTTTGGCAACATCCCCCATTTCCGTGCCCCCATAGGGAGCGAGAATCGAGGTCCATGCCATCTCGGGTCCAATGCGACTGTTAAGATCAAGCGTCGAGAGATCAGTTTCGAGATTGCTGAACGGCACAGCGAGGATTTGTTCCGTCCGCAGAGTCATCCCCCGCGAACGAATCTTTGCACACCCCTCGAGAATGAGCTCATCCGTCATTTCACGATGCAACACATGCTCGCGCAAAAATGAATCCCCCGATTCAATAGCAAGCGTAATGCCGGTGCACCCTGCGGTTGTGAATAAGTCCAACCGTTCATCGCCCGAACGATTTTCCGTGAGCTCCAACCGAATCTGGCAGTGGAAAGGAATTCTAACTTCCTCTTTCCACCGTTGTGCAAACTCCCGAAGCCATGTCAGTTTGAAGCCAAAGATGTCGTCCTGCAGATAGACCATGCCAGCTCCCCAGCGCTCGCGGATTTCAACACCTTCACTGATGATGTCGTCCACGGAACGCTGTGTATGAGTGAATCCGCCGTACATCTTGTTCCACTCCGGCGCATAGCAGTAACTGCAAGTGAACGGGCACCCCACCGAGGTAATCATACTCCTGATGGGGCTGTCGCGAAGCACTGGGTACTTGTCGTACACAATGCTTCGGTTCGGCATGGGAAACTTCTCCGCCAATTGCTCGGTGTCGAAGTGCAATCCCGGCCCGATTTCTCCCTCAAGAATGCGACGAAAGTTTCGAAACCCATCGCCACGGACTACGTAATCCGCGTGCTTCAGACACTCGTCGGTGAAATAAGTCACATGTGGCCCGCCAATGATGACTTGTGGTCCCTTGAGACGTACCCGATCGCACGCAGCAAAGGTCTGTAGATGCCACCCGGTCCAGATCTGGAAGCCGACGAAGTCTGGCTTCCACTCCTCCACGCGCCGATAGAGGCCTGTGAAGTCATTCTCTGGAATGAGTTCTACGTCCACTTCGCAACCGATTGATGAGGCGAGCCCGATGAGATGCAGAAGTCCCAAGGGCTCGATGATGTAATACCGTGCTACGAGCAGCACTTTCGTTCTGTTCGTGTTCATGAGACCTCCTAGTAGAAAGAACATTCGACGGAATGCCGAAATCTGCACCAAAGTATCACATACCTATGAAGACGGCGCCAGCCGATTGTAGTATCTCTTCGTTTGTTATTTCGCCCAGACAATCCGGGAAATCCTTGTTTAGGTGGCTATGGGCGCAGAGCGCGTCGTGCGAAAGCACACGTATAGAGTCGTCTGGATACTGGTCCTTATTCCACCAGTTGTAGCCCCAACAGGTACGTAGGACGACGAGGGGCGTCCCTGTCTGCGCGGCGATATGCGCGACGCCGGTATCCAAACTCACGACGCCGGCGCTTTTTGACACGAGCGTGATGAGCTCTTGCATAGAAAGGCCTGGTGCTGCTACAAGTTCGGGCACTGCATCTTTAATTTTTGATACGAGAAGTTCGTCCGATGGTCCGCCCGTAAGGATAATTTTCTTTTGCGCCCCGAATTGTTCGTGGAGGGCACGAACAATTCGTATCTGATGCGTGAGCGAAAGACCTCGTTTGGTGCTTCCGGAAAACAAATTGACGACAATGTAATTTTTTTCTTGCAGATTTAATTTCTCCACTATCGGATTGCCAGGGAGAGCTGTGAGAGTGATGTGAGAGATTGTAGGTTCAATTCCAAGCGAGCGAAGCGCGTCGCATTCGTGGAGACGAAGTGCGCGACGCGAGTCAAACAGTATGAGCTTGTCATATAAAAAACGATTGAATGACCAGGTATCAGTGAACCCAACCATTCTGCCCCTTTTTGTAATCATTCGGGCAAATAATTTGCTTCCCATGCCAAATTGGCCGCGACCAGAATATTGAGTGACCGTCACATCGCTCGGATATAGTTTTTTGAACGCGTTAAAAACATCCTTGGGATGATTTTTATTCGCCTCAATAACTTCTATCCACGGATATGCAGCGAGTAAATCGCGAATCATTCCACTTTTGCTGGAAACCAAAATGGCGCATGTGGCATCCGGATACGCAGCATGAATATTTTCAAGCAAGTATTTTGCCATCAACGAATCCCCTATTGAAGAGGCGCGGAAGGTCAATGCTTTTTGTACGGGGAATTTCATATATGCCACTGCTTCGCTTTGTTACGGACATATTCAGTAACGACCCACTGCATTGTCTTCATTGGCGAGCGACGAGGGAGCGGCAATTGCTTTTCTTCTGGAACGGCAAGCACATCAAATGGCGCGCTCGGGCCGCCAAAGAGCAGCGCACGCGGTGCGATGCAAGCAGTCAGTAATGGCAAGCTCATAACACTCCCAAGTTCAAGACCGCGAGAAGTCCGCACCGGGATATACAGCGCATATTCGTGCATGCTGAAAAATGATTGCAGTACGGAGAGCGCAGTGTCGTGCGCGCGCAGCTGATACAGATTGACTTCAAACAATACGCTCGGGCGAGAGTTCTTGATGAGACGCATTCCTCCCCTCAGCACGCCAAGTTCCATGCCTTCTACATCTATCTTAATGAAATCGGCACTCTCCACTTCGTCATCAAGTATTGAGAGAACGAGCTCGCCCTCTCCCGGCGTGAGGGTGTTCGCTCCAGCGTTACTGACATTCACCACTTTGAGTCGGGCGTGGCCCCGATGCTCGGCGAGTCCTTTATTGCGTGTGTCGATAGAAACGCCGTTCAGTTCTACGTTCTGTTTCAGAAGAGCGAAGGAGCTGGGAACCGGCTCAAATGCGATTACCTTCTTCGCTCTTCGCGCGAGCGGTATCGCGAGCGTACCGATATGCGCGCCAATATCTATGACGATACTTTCTTTATGTATGAATGCTGAAATGAGGTCTATTACATCTTCTTGATGATGCGTGCCTCGTGCGAACATTTCTGCCATCTTCGCATCCGCAATCGTATCAATGGCAAATCGTCCGTGTAGCGTGGTGAATGTCTCTATGCGTGTGCCCATACTATTTTAAAAAACCTTGCGAACACGTTGCACAAAAGCGTAGAACGGTAATTTTCTCGCCGTATATTTGAACATTCGCACGAGAGGACTCGGACTGATCATCGCTGGATAGATACGCTTGCGCTTCGGCAGTACCTGCAATTTTTCTTCATCCATCGGCAGATTGTGCCAGATAAGCTTTGTGTTCCCCGCTATCTTCAGCGTACCATCGTAGAGCTGGAATATTTTCGTCTCAAACGTATTGTCGGTGTGTAGAGCATCAAGCGCATTATCCGCGATGCCAAATTTGGAGAACAGCTCTTTAAGCACAAAGAACGCATTCACTTTGTTCGCTGCGACAAGCTCATACCCTTTCTGCTTTCCTAATTCTACAAACGCGCGGAGTGACGAACCTTGATACACCGACATATCGCGTGGCTGGATAAACGAGATGTCGTTTGGGATAGAGGGATTAAATTCAACTACCATAACGCGCGGTCGGTACTGCGTCATGGATTCCCAGAGATGATACTCATTGCCGTCAATATCAAGCGAGAACAGGTCGAATGTATTTGGTAACGGTGTGCGAGCAAAGAGCGCATCAAGCGACGCCTCGCCCTCGAAAGAAACGAATACGTTTATGCAATGCGTGGTGTCACGACCAGCGTATTCCTTCTGTAATTTCTCAAAATACGTCTGGTCGGCTTCAATGAGCACGCCGGCCCATCCGCACTCTTTGATCAAGTGCCACACGTTACTGCCATGCACTCCGTTGAGTGCGCCGAGCTCTACACACCATTTTTTTCCCTCGCCAATAACATCAAAGACTCGTTCAATAACACCATCTTCGCCGTGTTCGGAGGTGACATTGCGCTTAAAGTCGAGAAGACTGTTGGGGTGAGGCATAAGGGGCTCGTCGGTGACTTCTAGTATATCGCGACCTGTTCTTTCTTACGCGCGAGGAAAAAGAGGTTGTCGCGCAGGTCAAGGGGAATAGCGAGCTTTCCGAGCCAGGTTGCACGCAGTGCAGATCCTATGCGGCTCAAAAGCGGTATATGCAACCAGCGGGCAGCCGTTTGAAGAATATAGGGGAGACTGAAGCGTTTTGTTATGCGGCCGGTCCATATTGTTTCGAACCCGTTCTGCAAAAGAAGGAGACGTATACTATAGTCATTAAGAAGCACAAGATGCTCCGGGGGAAAGAGCATGTGCCAGTGTTTGCCCAGAAGACGCGCATACAGACTGCCGCTGTCAGGCGTGCTACCCATCAATATTCCTCCTGCGGGAAGCAGATAGGCAGTCTGCTGTATGAGGGTATTTGGATGCGGAACGTGCTCGAGTACGTCAAACATAGTCACTACATCATAGGAAGACGGGGTGTGCGAGACCGTTTCGAGAGTTCCAACTTCCACAGTAATCCCTTTCTTCTTTGCTTTCTCTGCGGCAGTGGAAGAAATGTCTATACCGGAAACGTTAAACCCACGGTTCTTTGCGAGCGCAAGAAAATATCCCGTGGCGGCACCCACGTCAAAGAGTGCGTCGCCACTACGGTACGTCGAGATGAGATCAAGACAGTGTTCGAAAGTATTCCGCATCATTTCTTTCTCTGCATCATAGGAGCCATATCCTCCAGTTTGCTCACCCCCAAAAAAGTAACCTTCGTCGTAAATGGCTGAAGTGTCGGCAGGCGGATCTTCAATAAAAAGGGTCTTGCAATTGCTACAACGCGCGACACCAAAACCATCTTTGGTGTAGCAATGACGCGTGGCACCACGACAGACCGGACAGTTTATCTTTGCTTGAATCGTAGTTTCCATGGGGTAAGCAGTCCTTCACGTATGATGTGTCCCGAGATTTTCGACTCGCCTTCCCAGCGAGCTTTAAAAACTATAGGAAGTTCTTTGAACTTACCATGGAATGTACGAATGGTGTGGAATTTCAATTCCATAAGAAAGGCGTACCCCGATGCCTGCACTTTTGATAGATCAATGGCGCGCAGGATGTCCGCGCGGAAACACATATATCCCGCAGTGAGATCCCGGATGGGAAGTCCCATCACGGTACGCGCATAGACATTCCCCCATGCCGAAAGCAGATAGCGCCAGCGCTCCCAATTCTCGATACCGCCGCCCTTCACGTACCGGGAGCCGATAACCAGATCATACGTCTCGCTTGCCGCGAGGATGCCCGATAGGTATTCCGGCGCGTGCGAACCATCGGCGTCCATCGTGCACACTCTCCCTACGGTTGGGTCCGCGAGCACGCGCAGTATGCCCGCCTTATATGCTGCGCCGAGACCCTGTTTCTCTGGACGAGACAGGAGATCGAGATTCGGATAGGTTCGCATGAGGAGACGCGCCTCTTCTGCCGTGCCATCAGGAGAATTGTCATCGATAACCAATATATGCAGATCAGGATTAATCATGAAAATCTCTGGAATAATGCGTGCTATACTGCCACGTTCATTATAGGTGGGCAGTAATATAATAGTCTTACTCATGTTTATAATAGTCCAGCTTCGTGTAATTTTTTTATCCACTCGTAGTCCGCTTTCGCCATCATGGCGGCCAGCTGCTCAAAAGAGGTCGTGGGTTTCCATCCAAGTATTCGTTTCGCTTTACGAGTATCGCCAAGCAAATGATGTACTTCGTTCGGTCGATAAAACTCTCTTGAGATTGTAAGAATAGTGTGATTGTCTTTTGTTTTCCCAACTTCTTTCAATCCTTTGCCGCTCCAATGAATAGGCATATCGAGAGCCTGTGCAGCTGCCTCGACAAATTGTCGCACGGTATGACTCTTTCCAGTTGCAATGACAAAATCTTCTGGCTTTTTTTGTTGAAGCATTTTATGCATCATTTTGACATACTCACCAGCATACCCCCAGTCACGCCGTGCTTCTAAATTACCGAGTGCGAAAGAATCCTGGAGGCCTAGTTTTATTTTTGCGAGCGATATGGTTATTTTCCGCGTGACAAAATGTTCCCCACGACGCGGTGACTCGTGATTGAACAAAAAGCCTGAACAAATAAAAAGCCCGTGCTTCTCGCGATATCCTTTCACAAAGTATTCGTGTGCGAGAAGTTTCGCTTTTCCATACGGACTTACCGGTTGAAACGGCGATGTTTCATTTTGCGGCGGTTTTGTCTTTCCAAACATCTCGCTCGTCGAGGCCTGATAGATGCACACTTTAGGATTGATTACCATCGCCTCATGCACGAGACGGCCGAGACCAAAATAATTAATTTCCATCGTCTCATCGGAACATTTAAAAGAGATTCCGACATCCGACTGCGCCGCAAGGTTGTATATTTCATTGGGCCTGCTTTGTTGAAGAGCCTCCCGCAAGGTTGCTGCGTCGCGCATATTCCCATACACGATATGTACGCGCCGAGAAAGCACCAAATGCTCAATGCGCATCAACGGATCAAGGCTGGTTCGACGCATAAGTCCCCACACTTCGTACCCAAGACTCACAAGATATTCAGCTAGATATGATCCGTCTTGTCCTGTTATGCCAGTAATTAGAGCTCGTTTGCCTGCCATGTGAATAATCCTATCACACCTCTCTTTTATCAACAATTTATGACACTTATGAGTGCTCCCTTGTGCGGAATGTTAGAAAATAATTTGAAATAAAACTCGCAACCGCCAGAAACGCGATAATAACTGCTTGGACTATAAGATATGCAATGTGGAAAAAATCGAATCCAAGCGATTCTAAGATCATTTTACTCAGATGTAGAAATAGCACGGTTAACCCGAGATTGATAAGTGCGATGAAAGTATAAAAGAAGAGTTGCCCTTTTAATTTTGTATGAACAAAATCTCTGAACGTCCAGTATTTTTGAAACGTAAAAGTAACTAACAGAGCCAGACAAAAACCGACTATTGCACCAAAAAGATACTGGGACTGGAGATGGAACACTCCCACCCATAGGTAGAGTGTCCCCATTTGTATTAATCCCCCACACACACCTACAATGCCATAACGCACAAGAAACCAATAGTTTGAGAGTATAGTCAATATTTTCTCCTGAATCATATCCGGGGAACGTTAGTCATCAATACAATATAGCTGTCTACTCTTCTTTCAATTTTATAATGTATAAACAATGTATTGTTATGTGTAGTATATAAATCCTCGTAGGTTATGACTCGCAATACTTGTCCAGAAAGAATAAGATTGGTATATCGCTCACCGGCACGGATTGAGGGCGTTATTTCAACGTATTGATACAGAGGACGCTTTCCTACAAATGGGACCACTTCTGGTGCTTGGTACACAAAAATCTCTTGTGAGAGCGGGAGAGTGGCAAAATATTCTTTAAGTTCGTTTGTCCGCGTTGAATTATAGTGCACTGCCGTCCACGAACGAAACATGGTTTCATACGCTTGAAAGAGAATGAGTCCGCACACACAAATGATTGCTGCACGCGTAAAAGACCGTCCGTACCCCCTTGCGAGATAGAATGCGGACTGTGGGAGATATAATAGTGTGAACACTTGCGCCGGAAAAAAATAACGATAATATCCTGCCGTCCGAAGGTAAGCAAGAAACACGAGCACAGAAAAAAATAATAATACTTCTTCGGGAAGCGAAATATACTCACGCCGAAAACGACGTACCCCATAACTTGTTACCCAGAGAACGAGTGCGCCAAAGAAATACAGGGGTTGCATTTCAGTACCTATTCTTTTCAAATTCGTGATTATCGCATTGCCTATATTGACGTCATGAGGATTCGCATACACGGACAGCACTTGTGAGAGCGTTACGTGGTCGAATTGTATAAAAGCCCACAACACGAGCGGTACGAACATGCCGATAGCTCCGAACAAAAACACTTTTGTAAGTTCTAGTTCTTTCCATCGCAATGCGAGAGCGAGCAGTAGCGCCGGGAGGAAAAGAATGAAAATTGGCTTTGTGGCAACAGCGAGACCAGTCGCTACTCCCGTCCATATAATTCTTTTGCGCGTAAGCGCCCCGCTTCGTATAAACGGCAAGAGGGCAATTAATATAAACAAAAGACCGGGAATCTCGCCGAGCACGTTGCGGCCATTGCCATATATCGGCCCAAAAAAGACCAAGAGGAAAATACCGAACCAGGCCGCAACGGCACCGAGCGTCCTACGCGCATACAGAAAAAGCACGACGTAGAGACAGAGCAGAAACGCCAGCATCAGGAGCCGTGCGGCTTCAAGCGAGACGTCAAATATAGAAAATACTCCCGCAAGCGGAAGGGTCAGCGGGAACCCAGTGGTGATGTACCACGCCGGCTCGTATATGCTGGGCGCCACCGGAAGCGAGGCCTTTCCGGTATGAAGAAGTCCCTCGGCCGACTGAATTATCAATCCTTCGTCCATCCAAGTCTCCGGGCTTTGAAATAAATGGAAAGAGGAAAAAAACAGCACGAAGACAAAACCAACACAGAGAAGCACTGTATTCCACCTACCGAAATCAGATACGGCTTTAGGCATGGACTACGTCTTCTATAAAACACATGATGCGCTCCGCGCGAACTTTCCATGAAGACGAAGCTGCTTTGCGCTTTGCCGCTTCGCTGTGCGGACGAAGTTCTTCAGCATGCGTAACCGCATACTGCGCCGCGCGCGCAAGATCATTCACATCGTCCGGCTCATAGAACAGCACTTCCTCTTCAGATACTATCTCTTGAATGGCAGGCGTGCGGCTCGCAATAATGGGACGTCCGGCCGCCAAATACTCGAAAAGCTTCATGGGTGAAGTATAGCGGTAGGATTGTATGTCGCGGGCAGTGCCAAGCACGATGAGCGCGTCGGCGGCAGCGAACCAGAGTGGCATTTCGCTGTGCGGGCGGCTCCCCGCTAAGAAGAAATTCGCGGGCAAAGGATCCTTTACGACGCGGGCAAATTCCTCCTCTGTACCGCCAACCATCTGCCAGCGCATGAAAGGCGTGAGAACTGCTGCGTGCGGCAAGATCTCTAATCCCTTCCAGCCAAAGAACCTTCCGGTGTAGAGAACAATCGGTATATCGTGCGGGAGTCCGAGTCGCGTGCGTGCGTCGCGCTTATCTATACCGGCAAACACGGAGAGATCAACACCGTTCGGTTCGACAATATAACGTGCGGACGAACGAGGAAAGGTCTCTTGCAATTTTTTCACAATAATTTTATTGATGGCGACGATGCCGTGTGCTCGGCGAAAGAGTGTTCTCTGCGGAATAGTAGATGGTTTGGCACCATGCATCTCGGAAAAAAGCGGCAGACCCAACAATACAAGCGCCGAAGAAGAGTAGTTGTCCGTATCAACCGTGTAGAGAATGAAGTTCTCACCCGCTACTTTCTTGTATCCTATGTAGAGTAGGTACGAGAGCATGAAGGAAACTGAAGAAAGAAAATAGCCGAGGCGACCGCCTCTATACCAATCAAGAACGGGTAGCCGGACCAGCGGCACGTCGACACGTAAATGGTAGTAGTCGCGTACCGACCGCTCGTCGGTCGCACGGCGCGGCACGACGAGGGTAACATCTACCCCCGCCTCGATAAACGCCTCGCACATCTTGGCTATCTGGATGCCGTGCGCTTTTTCTATCGGCATTCGCGCATTCGCGATGTAGTACAGCTTCACATCTACTATAATCCCACAGAGGAAGATAAAGTCACAATGGAGTATACTGTCTCAATATCTATGGACGCCCATACCCGACTGACGGTATCAAAAGCTGAACACCATCCGAAGGGATGGGGGGAAGAGGTATGGATCATCAATACTGACAAGTACTGCGGGAAGCTCCTCAAATTCAAGAAAGGGGCGTCATTCAGCGATCATTACCATATTAATAAAGACGAGGCGTGGTATGTGCTCGAGGGAACACTTGAACTTCGCTATTACAATCTCGCGAACGCCGACCGGCTCACTGTCGAACTGGGCCCCGGCAGTGTTGTCCATATCCCGCCGAATACACCGCATCAGCTTGTAGCACGCGAGGAGGCAACTATTATAGAAGTATCGACGCCGCACGAGGAAACAGACTCATACCGTATTGCTAAAGGAGACAGTCAGAAGAAGTAAGACGAGATCACAAAAGAGTAAATACTTCAAAATCGCTTTTTGTTTTCATAAGTTTGTGAGTTAAGGACGGAATATCTACGAGAGCACCGAGCGGCTTGTTCATATGCGCCATCTGTATAAAAAGCCGGAGATAGATCTTTTCGGAACCGTGTTTTGACTCCACCATCTCTCTGTCGGAACCGCCAAATGACTCAATGTCGCTAAAGTCATAGAAATCGTAACCATATTCCCTATACACCTCCGTAAGCACGCGCCCTAGGTTGTGGAATGCATAGGCATACGAAGCCTCGGGAAACGCTTGGAGACGCTCATACACCGCATGCGAGAGAGGTGGCAAAAACCCTATGACTTCACTGTTATTCTTCTTTGCCGTGTCCAGGAATCTCCGGACTTCGGCAAGGGCCTCTGGCGAGATGCCGCTACCGTACTCGTCTCCATACGTTTGCGAAATGCGCTCCGCAAGAGCAAGAATGCCTGCACGCACCTTTTCCTGATTGCGCTTATCGTGTATGACGTCACCAAAGTAATTACTGCCGTCATTTAGAAATCCATTACTATCGGCGACAGCCCGTAGCCCTACCAGAGTCGGCCCGCCAACGCGCGGACCAAACACATTCTTCAAGGTGAATTTACCTGTCGCATAATCTCTGTATATTCTCCACCAGCCGCCTCCAGTAAAAAGACTGCTGAAAAAGGGTTCATACCACGAAACACGCTTAAGGAACGGGTCCGGCCTCACCACCACACTGTTTTTCGCCTCTTCAGGATTGAAAAAATAGGGATCCATCCCGGCGATAATGATGCGCGGCGGATGCTTCAGTTTCTCGAGGAAATACCGGAAATTGCTTAATACTCCTCCCGTTCCTGTATCATTGTAAAAGATGTTCGGATCGGTGAAAAATGCCGACCGAAATCCTCCGACGCGCGAGGTGCCGAGCGCGATGACGAGTGGCTTTCGTAAAAGCGTCTCCTGCAATTGGTAACCACTGCGTACATTGCTATAGGCATTCCCGACGACGATTGCGTGACCTTCGCGTGCGAGTTTCCCTACGGTTTCTGGTGCATAAAATTCACCCACAGAAGAAAGTAGAATTATCGCCGGTGCAAAAAGAAGCACGAGAGGGGCGAGAAAGAGAGCACAGATTGTAAGAAAAAGACGCATAGAATTAAAATTGGAAGTATATAAAGGCCGTTGGTGCAAAATAACCTGTCAGTAGCGTAAAAATCAAAAGAGCGTAATATGCTGGCCAGCGAACCCAGCGATAGTTCCAAAGCCGCGGAGCGCGCCCTGACTGCAGTATGTATTCAATAGCAAATAAAAGCACGATAGAAAGAACCGCAAGCGCCAGGCCTTTTTTGCTTATTCCGAGCATATAAAAAGAGCAGTAGTCCGCACAGCGCAGGTAGTGGAAAGCGTTACTTCCCCACTCCGTGCCTAAGCGGCGGATAACGAGGAGCGCTTCGGAAAAGTTTGTCGACCGGAAGAATATCCACGCAAAGGTGGTGAGTAGAAACGTAACCGCGGTCTGAAAAATAGCGCGCGGTGTCCCGGAGAATCCGATTGCCTCTGCAAAGGTGTCGCGCCATTTCTTCGTCCAAAGAGAAACGCAGATGTACAATCCGAACAGAAGCCCCATGACAGCATAATTCCATCCGGCCCCATGCCAGACGCCGGTGAGGATAAAGGTGACGATAATTGCGCCAAAGAGAGAAGCTGGGTGAGCGTTGTATTTCCATGCAAGTGGCAGATACACATAATCCCGGAACCACGACGAGAGTGAGATATGCCAGCGTCGCCAAAACTCCGCAATGGAGCGGGAAAAATACGGCTGCTTAAAATTCTGCACCAGTTCGATACCCAGCATTCGTGCCGAACCGACGGCGATATCGGAGTATCCCGAGAAGTCGGCATACAGCTGTATCGAGAAAGCACAGACCGCAAGAAGGAGTATTGAGGCATCTGCTGACCCAACGCGGGCATATACAAAATTGACGAGGACGGCGAGATTGTTCGCAATGACTATTTTCTTGAAGAACCCCCACATCATCAAGAGGAGGCCCGAAACAATCTGGTCGTACTTGAAAATGTGCACGGTTTTAAGTTGCGGAATAAGCTGTGCGGGGCGCTCAATGGGGCCCGCCACCAATTGTGGAAAGAACATGACATACAGGGCATAGATGAAATAGTTTCTTTCAGCTTTGAAATTGCCTCGGTACACTTCGATAATATAAGCAAGGCTCTGGAAGATATGGAACGAAAGTCCGAGCGGAAGTAGAAGCGACAAGGCACTAAGCGAATAGTTCCAATGGAGCGCTTGCGCAAGGACTGCTATGTTTTCATTAAAAAAATTGAAGTACTTGAATACGAAGAGTATGCCTATGTTGGAGAAAACGCTTGCGTAGAGATAGAGTTTTTTATGCGTGGTGCTCTGCTCGATTCTGTGGGCTAAGACATAATTAAGCGTGATGAGAAAGAACAGAATAAGGATGTACGAAGGCACAAATGCCATATAAAAATAACAGCTCGCGGCAAGGAGTAGCCACGGCCGTAGTTTCGGAGATAGCATCCAATACAAAAAGAAAACAAGCGGAAAAAAGACAAGGAAGGATACTGAATTAAAGAGCATGACGAGGTTACAACGGAGCCGCCTCTCCCGTCGAGACAAGAAGTGAGCTTCCAGAAGGCACTTCGCCCTCAGCTACCCTCAACAGTGCCTGTGCTACTTCACGCGGGGTCATTAATTTCTGATGCGGGCTCCCCGCTTGCGCAAATTCAAAATATTTATCCGGCAAATCCGCCGTCAGCGCAGTTTTCAAAAGATCGGGCGCCACCCCATACACACTAATTCCTTCAACCGAAAGCTCCCGATGGAGCTCCCGCAGAAGTCCACGGAGGGCGTATTTGGCCGTGCTATAGGCGCCCATGCGGGCGGCGCCCTTCCCTTCGATCACTGCAGAGGTGACCCCTATAAGCGTGCCCGTGTGCCGCGCTTTCATATGCGGCGCAACAGCCGAAAAGAGCGCATGTGCTCCGAAAAGCCCGACGTCGAATTCCCTTCTGAATTCAGCATTCGTCATATCGAGTACTGGCTTTCGTGTAATGGCCCCCACAGCCGCATGCACACATACATCGATCCTCCCATAATGGACAAGCACTGCCTGCACCGCATTCTGAATCTGCTTCGGATCGAGCATGTCACCATGCACGAAGAAAGAATGCTCCCCAAGTTCACGTTTCCTTTCCGACACATGCTCCTCTGTGGAATTCCGATACAGAAGCGCGATCCGATATCCCTTGCGCACAAACAAATCCGCAGCGGCGCTTGCCACTCCCCCCATGCCGCCACTTACCAACACAACCTTCATTTCCTTGCGGGTCATAGTATCTTGACGATCGCTTCGCCATCGGCCAGAACGTCTCCCGATTGTTTCTCCGCTACGCGCATGTGCATCGAGAGCGTATGGAGCGATTCACCTTTATGCAGAACTTCACCCGATACGAGAACTTCAGCCCCTATCCGCATTGGTTTTCTGAAAAAAAGCGATTGCGATAAATACACTGAATGTTTCCCCGGCAGACACATGCCAATCAGACGGGAGAAAAAAGCACCCGCGAGCATGCCATGCGCTACCCGCCCCTTAAAAGGAGTGCTCTGTGCATACGCTTCTTCCGTGTGAAGAGGATTCATATCTCCAGACACTTCCGCAAACGCATCCACTAATTCAGGAGTCAGGACGACTTCAAATTGGGCGCGTTGACCCACAGTAATGTCTTCGAAAGCCCTGACTGCCGCGCGGCGTGACGTGTTCATAGAATGCCTCCCTTGGAGCGGATGAGGGAAACCGCACCCGCAAAGTTCTTCACCGCCATTGCCTCATCAAATGAGAATTTGACCTTAAACGCTTTCTCAATTTCGGTGAGCAGGATGATGGCATTCAAGGAATCCCATGTCGGAGTGGTGTCGGGTGCCAATTCATCCGTGATATTCTCTATGGGCACGCCGAGAATCGAAGAAAATATGTGTTTAAGCGTATCCATACCGCTAGTCCATGATGGCAACAGGAGACCTCTTCGTACGAATAACAAGCTTTTTGCAAAAGTCTGAAACGGCAAGAACATAGTCACCCCTTCCCCCTTTCGGCTTCATGCCCTCACCAGGAAGAAATAGCGCGGCAGGCTCATTTTTCGCAGTGCGTAGATACGAGGCGCGCAAGGTCTCTGTGCCTTTCGCATGGAGCTGTGTTACGAGATATTCAAAAAAGGCGCGCTCCACATCGCGGCCCATGACACGGCAGCTCATCAAGAATGTATCAAGCACCGCTTCTTTCTTTTTGCAGGTGACAATCGCAAGCAGTACGACACCATACCCGCCGAATGTGTCGGCCACTTCTGCGGTATATACTAGCGATCCTTTTTTGATCAAATCCTGTATAACGGCTTGTGAGTACCGCTTAGTCGTGAGATTGAATTGATTAGTTTTCTGAGTCAGCTGTGCTACGCGCGCGATGTCGACGTCTTCGCCCTCAAGGATTCTCATGGTGATATTGAGCCGCGCAAGGTACTCATCGGCGCTCCGGGAAGCATGCTGAACTTCTTTTCTCTTCTTCTCTTCGACATACTGGACTCCACGCTTCCTATCTTCCGAGGTCAGTGATAACTGATCGAATACCGCGAGCCCGAAAAGATCTTTTACGTACTGCTCCGGTTCCGTGGTCCATTCTGGCGTGAGCACCTGTGGAGCTTCTTCGCGCATGCGCGCTCGCTCGAGCGGCGAATCATCAATGAACACCATGCTGTCGAGACCTATGTTGAGTTCTTTTGCGAGACTCTTGATGTTTGCGCTTTTATCAGACCAGTTCACCCGTAATGCCGCGAAATGCTCTCTCTTCAAGATCATGTGCAGATTGCTCCGAAATACCTCCTCCACTTCTGCTTCATTATTCTTGCTGTTTACGGCAAGAATAACTCCGCGGTTATAGAACGAAAGGAGCGCCCGCTGGAAATTCTGGTAAGAAAGCCCTGGGTAGTCGCTTCCAAGCGAAATACCCAGCGGCCCTTCCTCCCCAAGCACTCCGCCCCAGAGCGTATTATCAAGATCGAGCACGATGCATTTACGGGAGCGCCCGAGCAGGGCGCGCGCATAGGAAAGCCATTCATGCGCAAGCAGGGCCAAGAAATCGGTCGTAAACGGCATATCGAATGCATGATGACTGCGCAAATCGCGAGCATGCATCTCACCGACCTGGCTCAGTACCTTATGCGTATCGAATACGTATACGGAATGAGTCCTTTCCGCAAGCGAGCGTATGCCGGCATTGAATTCCGAGAGCGCGTGGAAGAGCGGTTCTTCGCTGAAGAAGCGCCCGTATGGACCGTGATACGGAAGGGTGCACAAACTTACGACCACGATGCCGCGTACGGAGGCTACATAGGCTTCAATCTCGGCAAGTATTTCTTTCCCATGAGAGGGGTCTGCGAACTCCGAATGCCGGTACGGGCTGGCATCGAAGAAAATATAGGAAATATCGGATTTTGAACCGTAGATGGAGCTTTTGGCATTTTTAAACGCCAACGCATATTGCTTATACGGCACACGGGTAATACGAGGATATATGTTCTCTGCAATGCACATGCCGCCGAGAATGCGTTCGAGCACGTCATCAGTGAAATTGGTAATGAGATTGATAGACAAAGAAGACATTCCCGCTTTTTTGCGAGTCGGCCGATGCATATAGGAGGCAATAAACGGGAGCGAGTCCATATCGTTACCTCGTCTGGACGATTGCTACGGCGGCGGCTATGGAAGCAGTGTGTGTAAGACTGGCAAGGACGATATATGTTTCGTTCCTTTTTTTATCGGCAAATACAATGCTGGGCCGCTTTTTTCTTTTCTCAATACTGAAATCAAACGGCGAGAGAGGCTCGGGGAATGCCTTAATGACCGCTTCTTTGAGTGCGAATCGCGACGCGAGATGTTCTCCAATTCGAGATTCGTGCGGTAGCTGTTTGAGCTCTTTGCCGGTCAAAAAATACTCGGCCACTCTCCTTTTAAATCTGGCCTTTTGTAGGTTGCTCACTTCTACTATATCAACCCCAACACCCACGATAGAAGCCATTCTGTGCATCGGCCCATCATACTGCGCCTAAAAACGGACGGCAAGTGACCAAAAAGGGTTCTATTTTTGTATTACGGACACTCCTTTGTGCTTGACCACTTCAGCCGCGCATTTGTTTGCAAACATTATCGCTTCTTCAATGTTCTCGGTTTCAATATATTTCACCAGCAACGCTGCGAAGAAAGAGTCCCCCGCGCCTGTTAAATCCTTCACATCCACCTTTTCTACGGGATACATCTTTCCGCGAAATTGGGCCCCAAGGCTGCCCTTTGTGCAGATGACCTTCTTGGCGAGCGAAGGTCCGATCGCATGCTTAGAGCGTTCGTATTCGAAATTGTTTATCTTTATATATTTCGCCTTCGCCGCCCAGTTGCCGAGGATTTTCTTTGTATCAATAAACACTTTGTCATGGTGTTCGCATATATACTTGATATCCTCTTCGGTGAGAAACCCTTTGTTGTAGTCAGAGATGGCGACGATGTCGTATGTGTTGAGCGAAATCTTGTGCATCTTGATGCGCGGAAGGCGCGGCTCCGCATCCACGCGGATGAACATGTGATTACTGTTCTGGTGCACATAGCGGGTCTTGGTGACGCCCTTCCATCCTGGGTTGGTGATTAGATCGCAGTGCGGGTATATCGCTTTCACGTTGAGTGCGAGATTGCTCGCCATACCGGGATTACGCGTCTCGTCGACAATGCGCAGTATCGGCACAGGGAGGTCGGGCGCAAGGCGTTCAGCATCACAATAAACGAACACATCCTGACAGCTGTCGCCGATAATTAATATCTTTTTCATTAAAGAGTTATTGTTGGTGGGAGATGCAATTCTTCAAATGAGAGCTTTAGTTTAATCGGTGCTTTGCCAAGCATTTTGAGAATCGCATTCGCGATTGTCACCTTGGTCGGATACCAGAATTCACTGAGAGATGGTGGAGTTGGACACGGCACATCCGGCGGTGCCAACGCGAGAGGTGTCTTTTTAAAGATAAGGCCGCTCTGTGCAGCCTTCGCGATAACCTCAGACCCAAAACCAAATGCTCCGTTTGTTGTATCAACCGTAAGGAGACGTCCTGTTTTTTTAATTGATTTCTGTATGGACTTATGGTCGATTGGATTTATGCTCACAGCATCAATCAGCTCAACTCGTTTTGCGTCCTTACCCAGAAGAGTTATGGCCTGGCGGGCAGTAAAAAGTCCGTCACCATATGCAACAAGAGTTATATCACCACCCCTTTGCACGACCCTAGCCTTGTCGAGTGGTATTGAATACATTTTTTCAGGTACTGACTCTTTTACGCCATAGATCCAGCGCGATTCCATTATTACCACAGGATTTTTGTCACGCGCGGCCGCTATCAAGAGTCCCTTAGCCATGTACGGTGATGATGGCACCACAACTTTTAGCCCAGGCACGTTGCCAAACAGCGAATAGAGCGCCTGAGAATGTTGTGGGCCGTTACCCCACTGACGGCCAACCACGATTCGGAAAATAATCGGAACGGGCCCGCCGCCTCCGAACATGTAGTTCCATTTCGCCGCCTGGGTAAAGATCTGATCTGCGGCAAGGAGACTGAATTCGACGCGATCATGATGCACGATGGGGTGCAGTCCACTGATAGCGGAGCCGACCGCAAGTCCGGTAAGGGCGGCTTCGGACGTGGGCGTATCCAAAATACGGTCTGGATACTTTGCCTTCAGCCCATTCGTGGTCCCGGCAGCGCCCTGCGCTATACCAAGACCAAGTACATACACCGATGAATCCGTTGCCATTACCTGGTCAGTTGCTTCGCGTATCGCGTCTACCAGTTTGATTATTCGGTCATTCATAGAATACATCCGTAAACATTTCTCTCTTTTGCAAATACGGTGAGGCCTTTGCAAACTTTATTGCATCCAAAACTTTCCGTCGCGTCGCATTTTCAAGAGTTTGTAGTTGCTTATCGCTCATTCCTCCATCACGCATCTTGGATTTTATGAGCTTCATGGGATCTCGATCGAGACGGCGATCGAGAGTGTCTTCCTTTCTGTAGCCATTCTTATCATCCATTAGCGGGGTAGAGTGTGCCATGTGACGATACGTTAGGCATTCGAGAACCGCAGGCCCACCGCCAGCACGAATGCCCTTGAGTAGCTCTGCTGTCTTTGTACTAACATCGCCATAATCGTTCCCGTCAGCTTGAAGATATGGAAGACCGAATCCCTTCACTATCGTTCCGATGTCATATTTCTTACCACGACGGTCGCTGATGTGAGAATTGACAGACCATGAATTATTTTCTATGACGAACAGTAGTGGGAGATTATAAAGAGTAGCGATGTTATATGTTTCGTACACCACGCCTTCTTCAGAAGCTCCGTCCCCCATAAACCCAACAGTCACTCCTTTTGAGCCCCTGTACTTCTGTTCAAATGCAGTACCCGCAGCAAGCGGCACAGAACTTCCAAGTAGTGGAGTCGAGCCAACAAAGTTTACGGACTTGTCAATCAGGTGCATCGAACCTCCCTTCCCTCGCGCGGCCCCTGTGCTCCTTCCGAATAACTCGGCTATCATCCTATTAAGATCCCCTCCTTTGGAGAGATAATGGCCGTGGGAACGATGTGTCGAGAGCACTTTGTCGCTAGAACCAAGTTCATGGCAGACACCCACGCCAACCGCTTCCTGACCAATATAAAAATGCACCATACTAAAAATCTTTTCAGTCAAGTAGATCTTTACAAGTTCTTCCTCGGTTGCACGAATGAGCAACATTTTTTTATATGCTGAAAGTAGTTCTTTCATATCATTCCATTTCGATGAGTATTCGGGCCGCCTGTCCACTACGGAGCAATTCTATTGCCTCATTAATTCCGTCGAGTTTAAAACGGTGAGTTATCAAATCATCGACAGTCAGCTTCCCAGACTTATATAGCTCTAGATAAAGAGGAATGTCTTCCTCTGGCTTAAATTGTCCGCCCTGTGTTGCCTTAATGCTCTTGCCGTCGCCCCCAAACATATGTATCGCATTCGTAAGTTCGATGGTCTCGCCTGGTTTTGGCTGCCCTAGCATGATAAACCTACCTTTCCCGGACAGCAGAGGTATCGTAGCCTCAATGGCACTTTTGGCACCCGAAGTTTCGATAATCACGTCCACATCCTTCAGTTGTGTTCCTTCCTGCAGCGCCGTGCGCAAATCTTCTTTCGCGGTGTTGATGTATAGGTCAGCTCCGAGTGATTGTACAAAGTCGCGCTTATGCTCATGAATGTCTACAGAAATAATTTTCCCGGCACACGCGAGTTTCGCCGCCTTTATTAGATTTGCACCTAGGCCGCCAGCACCGACAATCATGACACTCTCCCCTGGCTTCACCTTCGCTTCGACGTTAATAGCGCCGAGTGCAGTCGAAAGTGAACATCCCAAAAGCACGCAGAGCTCGTTTGGGGCATCGTGTGGTACAGCCGTAACTCGATTTTCGGACACAATAGAATACTCGCTGAAAGTCGTAACTTTACCGCTCGGCATTTCTTTACCATGATACATATACTTCGGAAAATCTGACTCAATTCCAGCCCCCTTCCGCCAATGCATAACGACCTTGTCTCCCTTCTTTACTTTAGTGACCCCTTCACCAATTTCTTGAACTATTCCTACACCCTCGTGACCCATCAGATGGGGTACAAATTTTGCATTGCCCTTATGGCCCGCTATCTCCTGAAGCTGTGAGCCGCAGATGCCGCTTACGAGCACCTTGACGAGCACCTGTCCACGCGACAGAGGAGTCAGCCCGACTTCCGCCACGACGAAGGGTTCGTTTATACGCTCCAATACGGCAGCCTTCATAATAATTCGATATTACCAAAAAGACTCCATAGCGTCCACTCGGGTTAATTATGAGAACAGATAATTGGTTGATCTTTCATTCCCTAATAATTTCATATTCGTATAGCCGAGTGAAAAGAGAAAATCAGCCTCTCCTTTATTCTCTGTGATGACTATTGGCTTATGCTTCTTAAGCATTTCCTGTGCGCCGCGAAGTACTTCCTTCTCGTGCCCCTCAACATCTATTTTGATAACTGTCGGTATAACTGCAAACTGATCAAGAGATGTTGCGGCAACCCGCACCGTTCCATGTGGAGAAATGGTATTCCACCCAGAAAAATTTGCGTATCTGTCATCGTGCTTCATGTAACGAGTCTCGTTACTGTCTGAGACGGCAACGTTCCAAGTCAATATATTCTTCCCGTCGCAATTTTTCCTTAGCAACTTAAACGTTGAAGGGAACGGCTCGAATGCGTGCACTTTGGCACCTTTGTGTGCAGCAAGCAGAGCATACCATCCTGCATTAGCTCCTATATCGAAGAATGTGTCCCCCCCCCTCAATGTTTCCCAAAGATATGAGGTAAGCGCGATATCGCCAGCAGCGTCTAGAATACCCTTGTCTTTGATGCATCTAAACTCTGGGAACGTTACAATCATTGTGTCACCAAATATAGTCTTTCCTTTGATAACACCGGTCATATAGTTCGGCATCCAGCGGATATAACGTGGATAATTCTTTACCTGCAAGAGTTTTCTTAAGTTCATTGATTCAATGTACACCCGAAATATGTGCGGTCAAGTGTTTAGAGCGCCGTACGCGAAGGTGGCATATTTGTTATAAAAATAAGTCTTTTTGCCGTGGTGGTACTGCCAATCGACAGCGTCGTCAGTCGTAACGATATGCGGCACATTGCCTAGCCACGCAGCGAGATTGCTGAAGGTGGAATTATCGCCAATGACGACTGAACAGTGCGATAAAAGAAAAAGACCCTCGATGTCGTCTTTGTGTATGCCGATATCACTAACTTCAACGAACACAACGGCCCTTTCTTCAAGCAACTGATCATGTAGATATTCGCGTGCGATCTCATACACGCGTTCTCGCGATACGAGATACTCGCCATTCGGGAACGCTTTAAATGGTTTCTGCTTCAAATGAAGGCCTATGAGTATCTTGTTTCTGTTCTCACCGATTACTTGCTCAATGCTCTTTTTTGCGGCTCGTGGTGGTGCAAAATGTCTTTGTATGTCTTCACGATGCTTCTCCATTCCTGCAGGATTGCGAAACATCCAACCAAAAAAATAGGTCGTATCGCAAGAATTTGGCGATGGGGACTTTGGTGCTCCCGTCGCCCACAGGCAGCAAGTTTTACGCATCAGGCGGTCAATGATGCGAGCATATATCATATGCAGAAATGCGAATGGCCCGTGTTCAAGCCGTGTTGTGTTGACGAATCGTGCATTGGTTTCGCGCGCACATGCATAAATACTCATGTCGTTCCAGAGTTGGTTTGCTAATTCATGCGCACGATGTTCAACAATGACAAGTGTTTTCATATTCTTTCAGATGAGTATGGTCCAATTCTTTTTTAAGACCGGAATATACCAGGAAGGATTCGTGCGCGCATACCGATGCACAAAGAGTTTTTGCCGCGGATTGTCGTACGACATTAGGTCAACTAAAAACATAAAGACCGAGTCAACTACATGTATCTCCTCGGCACGCTCAATAATTTTGCCGTAGTCAAAAATGTTGTTCGTAAGGTACCGTTTAGGAGCGATGATAGGCAATGATGGTATCTTATTCGTATCCATACGGCTCCCATAAGTTGTATCATCGTGTACAAAGATATACGGTTCTTTCAGTACGACACGAGCATAAAATTCGTGTTCGCGCTCACTATCCTGTTCCACATAAAAACTCTCCCACTTCTTTTCATGCGGGACGCCAGCCAGACCATAGAACTGCCGCTCGGCGAGTATCCCCACCTCTGGATCGTTATAGATAGTTCGCACCTCGCTATAGTGGTGCTTTGTGAGGTGCAGTGAGTGCCGCCACAAAAAGTATTGTTTATGGCGATGATCTCTCACAACCTCGAGTTGTAGATTCTTCAAATCTCTAAACATAAAAGAAACGGATTCGAGATACTGCGGAATGCAGAAAATCCCCACACGCTCATATGTCTTGCAGTATTCGCGTACTACACCATTACAGATGAGACTGTCGCCGAGCTTGTTATGAAAATCGAGTAAGATGCTAGACATGGCCTATGTGTAGTCGGTGCGAGAAATAATAACTAAAGAATGAGGATTGTCGCAAATACTGCTCATAGGTCGCACGAGCAAGGCGCTGTTTGTCCCGCCATTCTTCTTCGCCGAGAACATCATAGAAATCGCGTATGTATTGTGCAACGTCGTGAATGCGATTCATCGGCACCCGCACGATAATTGAGTCGTAATCGACAACGCCTTCTAGCGGCAATGCGATATCTGTGTCGATAATGACAGGTATCCTGCCGAGCGCGAGCACTTCGATAAAACGATTTGAATAGTTTCCGTCCCCTTTCGGTGCGAGAACGAAGTCAGACTTTACGATGCTGTTTAAGAATTCCTCTCTGGCTTTAGCGGGAGAGAGTTCAATAGTCCGAACTGCTGCCGAGAATGATTTCCTGACTATAAAGTCAGTCTGCACGAGGGGCGACTTCTCCAATGCTCGCATTGCAATGCGACGCCAATATATCCCGAGCTTATGGGCGCGCATCACGGGATTCACAAGTGCACGAAAGTCCCACAGAAAATTCTTCACGCCATACATTACCCATTGGCGCATGGTTTTATATCCGGCAAAACCACAGAATGATACAATTGGTGTCTCATTTTTCTTTCGGTACACCACCATTTCCTCGTCGAACTCGCGAACCGTGGTCGGTACTATTATGTCCCGCACGCATAGCGAACTTTGATAACCAGACAGGCGAAAAACAATCACTCGCGGGTCGAATCTCATGCGATCATTTAGGTCTGCGAACGAAAAGACGTGCACTGGAATCTTAATTCGTTCTGCCATATCGGCATGCTTGGCTATGTAGGCGCGTGTTGCAGAATCAAGAGTGGCGAAATTATGCGGCAGCAATACGATGTCGGCATATTCAATGTGCTCCACAAAAATCGCCTCCTTTTTAAAAAAATTCTCAGCTTGATCCTCGTTAAAAACTCCACGTGACACTGCCACCCCAAACCGAAATGCTAAGAGCGGATGCGGGTCGCGCCCTGGAATGAGTGATGGTGTGTATATTTTGAGCGCCATATTAGGATGATTTGAGAACTTCGCGCATAGCAGCGATGATATCCTCTGTTTTTATGTCGTACAGACATCGGTATACAGAACCCTCCGAAGTTTTTACGCCGCACTCGCCGGTCTTATCCCCATTACAGAGACAATGCTCTCGCTCCGCGAGCATCACTACGTTCGGATTATAAGTCGGGAGCCAGCACGGATCCGAGAGATTACAGAGCACCACCGATGGAACATCGAGATGTGCGGCTATGTGCATTACTCCAGACGCCACGCCGACACATACGCTTGACTGCTTGAGCAGACAGAGCAACCGCTCTATTGGAGGACTTATGAGAACGCGCGTATCCTTCATGCCTTGTGCGATGCGCCAAGCATGTTCCTCCTCCCCATGCGCACACGTGAGAACAAAATCATATTCGGGGAAACTCGTATGGACCTGCGCAAGCAATTCTCTCGCATGATTGACTGGTATGCTTCGCCGATATGACCCAGCAAAAAAATGAAAAAGCAGGTATGGTTTTCCGACTTGTTCTTCACAGAGCGGTTCGGGGAGGTGCGGCCGCGTATGCACAGGGTTCATTCCCCACCGCTCTATCACGTCATCTATCATCGAAAATAGATTATCGGTCTTAGAGTTGTACCGTACTATCCGGACGCGAGAAGGTGCCGAGATATCGCGCATATGACAACGCACTTCTCTGCCACCTCGTATAGTCGCAACCCGTGAAATGATTCTCCACCATAATGGAGTAGCATCGCGAAAAGGCGCCAAGTAGGCAACCCCATTCGGCAGAAAGGATAGTTGGAGAAGTTTGAGCCACGACCGCCACTCATTCTTTAACATCTCTTGATACGCCACGAAAGGCACTGTCCCAACAAGTTGCCGAACGATATCGCTTTTCCGCGTGGAAACGAGAGTGAGAACACTCCCTGGATCTGTGGCGACAAGTGTACGACCCAAATGTATTCCGAGAAGAGTATCGCCTATCGCTCCGCCGAAGATAAAGAGATAGCGTTTAGGCATGATGAAGTTCTATCACGAAGAAGTGGTGATAGTCGCTGTTGAAGGGGATGAAATCTGAAATAACAGTGCCGTGCTTGGCGAGCTCCTGCCGAATACGAGCGATGGCATAGCCGCGCTTTCCGATTTCCCAGTAATGTTCGTCATTAAAAATATGCTTCTTCGGTATCGGAATCTTCCATGCAAATTGGAGACGAGGCAGAAAAGGAATCTTGAGAGAAAATGAGAGCATTGGTCCGAAATGTGGCAGACTCATAATTACGTGAGTGCGTGCAACACGACAAAGTTCTGTTACTGCCTGATCAAACTGCTCGAACGGGAGATGCTCCAGAACTTCAAATGCACAAACGACATCAAATGACTTATCTGCCACTGGAATATTCGTAACGCTCCCTACTATGTCAGGAGCTAAATCGCTCGCGATATCGAGCGATTGATATTTGATGTTCGTATTGTTCTTAATGAAACAGCCGAAGACGCCGTCACCAACGCCGACTTCAAGGACCGAAGACGGCTTAAGCTCTAGAACTTCGCGTAACTGCCAAAAGTAGCTTACGAACCGGCCCTCGAAGCCGTATCGAGCAAAATCGTAATGATCTCTCGTAACCTGTTGCTTTTCCATACTTCGTTATGCAAGTGTAGCAAGTATTCTCGGGATAAGTGCCGAGAGCGAATGATGCTCGCGCACATACTGCGAATCTTCGTTCTCAAGCATTTTAAGCGCGTGGTCATTCGTCTTGACGGGCAATCCGCAGGCGAGCGCTTCAAGCACTACTTTATCCAAGCTCCCCGTTTCGCTCGTGTGGATGAGATAGGCGGCTTTGCGGTACTCATCGCGCAGTCGCACCTGTGTCAGCCCACCGAGGAACTGTACATGAGCGCCCATCTCATTCGCCAATGCCTCCAGATGAGAGCGTTCAGGTCCTTCGCCCACAATGCGTAGCTCTCTCCCCTCCCGTACCGCCTCGGCAATGGCGAGGTCATGTCGCTTGCTTCTCATGAGCCGACCAGCCGAGAGAATCCAATCGCCACGATTGATGCTCGGATCGGGCGAAAAAAAGTCTGTATCAATACCGTGTCCCATCACTCGAACTTTGTCGCTTTTCAAACGGAAACTTTTGCGCGACGCGGTGAAGACGATGTTGGCGAATAAAACAGCCAAACGAAGGCGTACATTAACGCTTTTATGCGTATACCAAAATGCTATTTTTTTACCGAGCAGGCGCCACAGCCATCCTGCTACCACGAGATACTCAGGATTCATGTGTACGAAGACCGTGTCATAGGTAAGCGTAGTGCTGAGGTAGAGGAACTCAAAGGAGCGACCAAGTTTGTTGGCTGAGCGGAGTTGGTGTATGTGTATGTTCTGCGGAAGTGTGTGTTCCCCCATACGTAAGCAAATAACCTCTATCTCTTCGCAGTGTTTGGAAAACTCTTGGAGCCATCGTACGAAAAAACCTAAGTAGGAATCATTCTGATCAACTGCTTGCGTGACAATGAGTAATCTCATACGACGAAGATTCTGCGGTACATAAAGAAGCTGTAGCACGCGATGCTGGCCGCCGCGATGACTTGTGCGGCGACATACCACACATTCGCGTACTCCACGAGAATGAAGACCGTGGCGGTGTTTATTAATGTATTCATGACCGCAACCGTAAAATATAACATCGAATGGTGTGCGAGACCCTTTATATTCAACACCTCGAATGTCCACAATCGTTGCAGTACGAAACTTACTTGCAAAGCGATAAGAAAAGCGATTATGGACGACGTGAGGTACCATACGCCGAAAAAATGTGTGAGTACAAAAAGCGTACCGATGTTCACGACGGCTCCGGTGCCGCCCGAGATCACGTATCGTACCGTTTTCGGCACTCGAGAAGAAACAGTGGGGACCGCTTCAGTCATAGTTATTGCTTCGGTTCACGCAAGGTGGAGAGAAACGCATGATTTTCACGGAACCAGGCAACAAACTCGGCAATGCCCTTCTTCATGTCGGTCTTCGGCACAAATCCGAAATCCCTGTGCGCCTTGCTCCAATCGGCGACCGTCTCGCGCACGTCGCCCGCCTGCATCGGCATAAGATGTTTCTGCGCCTTCTTGCCTACCTCTTTCTCAATAAGGTCAATGAAGCGCATAAGCGGAACGGCCTCTGCACCGCCGAGATTGTAGATCTCATTTTTGCCTTGTGGCTTCTTCTTAATTAGAGCGATGATGCCGGACACGACATCGCTGACGTGCGTGAAGCTTCGCTTCATCTTGCCTCGGTTGTAGACATCAATCGGTTTGCCGGCCAGAATGTTCTTCGTGAACTTGAAAAGCGCGAGGTCCGGCCGCCCCCAAGTGCCGTAGACCGTAAAGAAGCGCAGACCCACCATTTCTATGCCGTACAGGTGATTGTAGGCGTGTGCGAGCGCCTCATTCGCCTTCTTGGTCACACCGTAGACCGCGAGCTGTTTATCTGTGCGATCGCTCTCTTTCATTGGCGACTCGGTATTCCCACCATAAACCGAGCTTGAGGAGGCGTATACTACGCGCGAGAGTTTCAAATTTTTTGCCGCCTCAAAAATATTCAACGTTCCGAGCTCGTTGGACTCAATATAGGTCCACGGATTTGAGAGTGAATAGCGCACGCCCGCTTGCGCCGCAAGATGCACGAGCTCATCCGGCTTCTCCTTTTTCAAGATTTTTAGAAGTGCCGAAAAATTCGCGATGTTCGCTTTGTAGAAACGAAACGCTGGATATTTTTTCAGAATGCTTAACCGTTTCTGCTTAATGCGCGGGTCATAGTAATCGGTAATGCTGTCAACGCCCGCGACGGACCATCCCTGCAAGAGCAGTTCGTTCGTGAGATGAAAGCCGATGAACCCTGCGACTCCGGTCACTACTACTTTTTTTGTTTTTTTCATTTTCTCTTTTTGAGTACGCTTTTACCGTACACGCCTTCGAGCAGATCAAGATCTTTCCCGCTTTGTTTAAGTAGATCGATGTTCTTCTTCTCGAGCGCGGAGAATACCGAAATGCCGGCTTCGTCTCCAAAATTCTTTTCGTACAATTCGCGCAGCGCTGCGAAATCCTTGATGAAGCAGTGACCGCCCGCGCCCCTCCCTTGCTTCGCGCTATGGCCACTCGCGTGTACCGGATGCATATGCGACGTGCCGATACGCGGATCAGCGGAGATGTTCTCTGCAAGAGAATCCCAGTCGACATTCAATTTCTTCGCGAGGTCATAGAGCATATTCATATACACGACCTTGATGTAGAGGTGAACGTTCCCCGCATATTTGACGAGCTCTGCTTCTTCCGCCGTACAGATGCTCTCATGCGACGCGCACGGGAGGATGCTCATCACCTGCTCGGCAGCCGGCCGATGTTCCTCGCGAGTGATGCCGATGATGTTGCGGTCGGGAGTATTCACGTCTTGCCGCGCGCTCGCCTCTCGCAGAAATTCTGGGCTGAAGAGTACAACGATA
Organism: Minisyncoccia bacterium; assembly: GCA_038912545.1. Taxonomy (GTDB): domain Bacteria; phylum Patescibacteriota; class Minisyncoccia; order Phycocordibacterales; family Phycocordibacteraceae; genus C7867-001. The sequence goes on from JBCLFD010000002.1 coordinate 61,461, forward strand.
TTCAGATACGCCTCTTGTAGTGTGCGTGTCGTACCGGGCAGAATAGTTGATTTTATGATGGCAATTTTCCCTTTCCCGACGAGCGCAATAGATTTGCGCACGATGGAATCGTCAAACCCTTTTGGCGTTGTCGGGGTTGGTACGGCGATAATGACGATGTCGCATCCGGCGATTTTTTCTTTGTTGGAAATATGCGGTTCCTCAAGCGCATATCGTACGGTCTTGAAACCGCGTTTTTCAAAATCATCGGCATAATTCTTGCCGATGTACCCCTGTCCTATAAAACCAATAAGCGGTTTTACCGCTTTTCTCCTACCTTTCATGTTCGTGACATTACCATATACAACCAGCTGATGCTCACTCAAGTTACTCCAATACGCGCGCCAGATCGTCCTGGATACGCTCGGCGAGAATGCCCTGCGTCGCGAGGTGAATGGCGTCGCCGACGAGGCGTGAGGTTCTTTTATTTCCCTATTACTGGCTTGACCGTTTTTTCGTACAAATTCCAGAGTATTTAATTGTCGGCTACTCAATTTATTCATCTTGTAATTGCATCATTATTTTCACTTAATTGCATCATTTTGCGACAATTATGGAAGACTTGTGCGACAATTGAAAAACCCTATATTTTGTCAAATTTATGGTTTCTAATACCATAAATTCAAAAGAGCCTTACGAGACAAGAAGACGGGTCAAGTCGTCACGAATGCGCTCGGCGAGGTTGCCCTGCGCCGCTAGATGGGCGCGGGCGGCGGCCTCAGCGTGCATAGGCAGTTCAATGCGCACTAACGTGTCCTCCAAGAATCCGACGATGCCGAGCGAGAGCGCGGTTGGGTCGGCCACCGGCACAGAGAGCACATCTTCGTAGCCCTTAAATACTTCGCCGACGATGCCAACGTCGGTGGTGATGATTGGAATCTTCGCGAGCGCCGCCTCAATAAGCGTCCTGCCGTACCCCTCATGTGCGCTCGCTTGGATAAAGGCCTGCGCGCTCCGCATAAGTCCGCGCGCGTCCGCGCGCGCACCGAGAAAGATGACATTCTTCTCCAGACCAAGCCGGCGCGTCATACGCTCTAGCCGGCCGCGTTCGCGCCCCTCCCCGACGATAAAGAGCCCTACTATCGGATAATGCTTAACGACAAGCGCGAGTGCCGCGAGAATGTCCTCAATGCGCTTCTCGCGCTCTAAACGGCCCACTGCAATGAGCGCGAAGGTGAAGGGGTGGGGTGGTAGAAGAACCGCTTCGGGCACCGTCGCATCAACCGTAATGGGAATAACAGAGGGCTCTTTGATGCGTGTGCCGTACCGCACGATGAGCGACTCTTTCACGCGCTCTGATACTGCGCGAATACCGTCGGCCACAGGCAGGACACGGTCGGCCCAGTGCCGACGCAAGCGATTCAAGAGAGGCATACGCACGGTAGGCGAACGCCAGTTCCCGCTTCGCACAAACCATGGCGAGAGGAAGTCGGTGTGCACTTGGATATGCAGTTTGGGTTTTGGTGCTTGAGTTTTGGCTATTGCTTGCAGAGCTGCGAGTCCATGTTCAAATGGATCCTGCGCCGATACGACTTCAATTCCCTTCTCCACAATAATCGCGTGGGCACGTTTCGCGAGCGCGCCAATGCGGAAAAGTCGCCACGCGTGCACGGGATAGAGATGCAGTGGCCCATCGTCTGTCGGCGCCGCGCTTCGCGGCGCCGATGACACGATATGCAGTTCGCCAATTGTTTTTGCATACTCGCGCATGCGTGCATGCGCTTCGCTCTGCGGATTAAAAATACTCGGATCGTTGGAAATAAATAATACTTTCATATTCGTATGTTAGGACATCCGATGTCCTAATTCTAGGAGGACATCGGATGTCCGGGACAGCATCGTTTCGGTCGAGAAACGTTTCGAGAATTCTTGTGCGGCAACAGCACGAACATGCGCGGCAATAGGATTTTGTTCCACCTGCCGGAGCGCCGCATAGAGCGCCTCATCGTCGCCCGACGGAATAAGCAGACCGGTCTCTCCATCTTCTATAAGCTCCGGGTTCCCTCCCACACTCGTCACAACTATCGGTGTACCGAACATCATCGCTTCAAGAAGTGCGTGCGAGAGTCCTTCGTAGCTTGAATTAAGAACGAAGACATCTGCCACTTTTACCCAGCCAAGCGCTTCACTGCGCGGTAGGCCCTCGGCAAGGAAGAAATGCCAACTCGGTTCGCGTGCGACGACACGTTCAATCGCTTCAAAACCCTTCCAGGGCACACGACGGCCGGAGGAGACGACGAGGAATCCATTTGGTCGTTCGACTGTCTTCAACGATGAAGGCACTTCTATGCTGTTATAGATAACCTCTATTTTATCTCCAAATATACCCCACGCTGTCACGATGCCTTTCAAGTATCGGCTCGGTACGATGACCAGTGTCGCGCTCCGTGCGACACGGGTCTGAATTCGCTGAAGCAATCGTACAGAAAATGATTTCTGTCGCTTTTGCACGAACTCATCGAGCAACTGTGTCACACCAAAGCGTTGCTGCCCTTGTTCCCACGCGTAATCTCCAACAATCTTTACCACGAACGGTTTTTTCGCGAGCCACGCGGCGAGACATGCCGGCAGACCGACCGATACCGGATCAAGCGCGAGCACGAGATCAGCGCTCCGAATCGCGCGACGCACACGCCAGAAATACGCGATGTGCCGAATGAGCTTCGGCAAATGCCGTACCTCGCTGAACTTCACCAAGTCAACCTCAATCCCCTTTGCCGGCAACCCTTCTTCCAAGAGCTTGGCGTAGGTCGCCGGTCCGCCAATCTCAGGCGGATAGAGGGGGGTCGCAAGTACGAGCTTCATACTCCCATTGTAGCGAATACGCCTCGCATCTGCTTCGTGATGATATCCCAGTCATACTTTTCAACCGCGAGCTGACGCGCAGTCGCCGTGACCCGCGCAACCTGTTCCGGATGCGCGAGAATGTCCTGCACAGCTGTTGCGATTTGCTCGGGTGAATCCTTGTCTACCGCCCAGCCGGTCGTCTCCTTATTGGGATTGCGTTTCGCATCAAAAAGAAAGTCAGCGATACCGCCCTCCTGCGTCGCGATAACCGGCAATCCTGCCACCATCGCTTCAATGAATGAATTGCCCATGCCTTCGGAACGGGAGGGGCGGATGAAAATGTCTGCCCCGTGGAGGAGTGCCGGGATTAACGCGTGGTCAATATGTCCCTTAAACTCTACTCGGTCTTCCACACCAAGTGTTTTCGCCAGCTTTTTTAATACTTGTTCTTCGGGACCAGTACCGAGAATACTGAAGCGCACCTCCGGGAGAAGTGGAAGTGCTCGTATCACATCATCAATCGCGTTTTTATGCACCAACCGCGAGGTAGTTATTAGAATCACTCCGTCGTGTGGCACCAACTCGCCAACGAAACGCACGGCCTCTACGCCATTCGGGATTATCTCCATCTCACCTCGGTACCCGCGCCGTCGCGCCCACTCTCCTAAAAAGTGTGACTCTCCCACCACCATATCTGCGGTAGTAAAAGCGCGTGAGAAAAGTGGCCAGAATGGGCGCATTAATCGCTCTATATACTCCGGTGGGTCGCCCTCCTGAAGCACCAAGAGATACGGCAGACGTGGGAGCAACAGTTTGGTGAGCGCCGCCGGGACACCGGCGGTGTGCGCCATCATTGCCCACAGCGCGTCAAAATGTTTCGTGCGATTGAGAGAATATGCTTTAAAAGCCGCCGCAAATTGATAATAAAACTTATTGAAACGGCTTGTGTTGCCGAAACCGATGCGATGTACCTGCACATTGCCGATTTTCTCCAGCTGTAGCGCCGTGCGTTCGTAGCGCAGGCAAATGAGATGGAACTCAATGTCCGTGGGCGCTATACGATCGGTAATTTCTTTAATCGCGACTTCCGCTCCGCCAACGTGCGGATAATACGCGAGTGAAAGAATAAGTATTCGTCTCATGCTGTACGCACATCTCTGATGTAGTCCGCGAGTGATTTTTGTGGCGCCCAGCCGAGCGCGCGCGTCTTCGCCGTATCAATGTCCGAACCCATACGATTACCGGCAGTTGCCGGACGCATTTCTATTGCGCCACCAAACAGTTTTGCTATTTCAAGAATTGAATATGCTTTCTCATCGCCGATACCATAATCATCTCCCGTTCCATTCTCGCCAACGAGCACCAGCCCGTCGATAATGTCGTCGACATATGTGAAGTTGCGTTTCTGCGTTCCTGGAGCCGTTACAGCGAGTGGCTCCCCTGCGGCATGCTTTTTTCTGAAAATTTCTATGACAGTACCATACGCGCCAGAACGTTCGCCCGGACCGTAGACGTTATAGAAATAGGTAATAGCGTACGAGAGCGAGTACCATCTGCCATAATTTTGTACGAGTTCAGTATTAGAGGCCTTGGTCCACGCATACGGGCTTTGTGCACGCCCCAAACCGCCATCGCCGAACTTGGTGGACGAGCCGGCATAGATAAGTTTGCCTCCGCGTTTGCGCCAGAATTCAACCACTCCGAACGTGCCGTCCTTATTCAAATCCCAAACAAGTGCCGGTTCCGTCAAGCTTTTTTCTACGCGCGAGTATTCGCCGAGGTGGTAGATGAGGTCGGGTGTCTCGGAGATATGTTTTTCAATATCTTTGGTGTGGCCCTCGCGGTACTCAACACCAGCCACATGATTCTCGCGGCTACCGGTAAAGTAGTTGTCTAGAGAAATGACCCGATGGCCGTCTTTCGTAAGGCGTGCGCAAAGGTGTGAGCCGATAAAGCCCGCACCACCGGTCACGAGTATAAGTTTTTGATTATTCATTAAAGGAAGATAAATGCCGCGCCCGCGAGAAGCATGACGCCGATGAGACCGAGCGTCCACGGCGAGCGCAGAAGGGCGGGAGTGGAGCTCTTGGTCGGCTCGGCAGGCGATTGTTCAGCAAGATCGGGCAATGCCGCCCCGAGTGCGGCGAGCTGTGTCGTCGCGCTCGGGGCAGCTATCTGAGACATCTCACGTGCGGGAGCGTTTATCGTTCTGCTAACAACAGATTCGACCTGTCTCGCCGGAGCTTCGCCAAGGCGGACCGTCTGTACTACAGAAGAACCGCTACTTGTTGCCGTCGGTTGCACATCACTTACCGGCGCAGGCAGGTACCGTGCCGCGACAATGCCGTTGGGATACCAGAGCGTCACGTCACGCGACATCGGGAGACGCGTGATCTCGTAGGGAAAGAGGACGCTTGATTCTGGAAGAATCTGAGTGCCTGGCGGAATGCGGAAGGAACTGAAATCAACGGAGAGCCGCCAATCGGAAAGATCCAACCGTTTGTTTGAATCATTCGCGATGGTGATGCCTTGACCTACAATGACGATGATATGTACCTGCGCCGGCACCACGCGCACGATGAGGTCGTCGCTGTCTGTCACAGATCCGTCGGTCACCGTCGCCGTGACGAGATAGGTCCCGGCGTAGCGATAGGTTTTTTCAACCGCAGTTCCCTCCATGGATGAGCCGTCGCCAAAATTCCATATGATCCGCGCCGACGTGTACGCGGTACCACTCTTCGTCTTCACTTGCGCCGAAAAGCGCAGAGGCACTTCAAGAAGCGCGGTCACATCGTGTCCCGCATTCACAATGAGCGCCGATGGCGGCGGGATATGGGTTGGTGATCCTCCGCCTCCCGTTGTCGTTGGCGTGGAGCTGGCCGTGTCGGGAGTTGAACTTGCCACAGGTGCGGCATCGCCAACCGTGATAAGGTCTTTAATCTTCTCATACGAGCTTGAACCGGGATCTCCGATACCATCGGCGCGACTGATGTCCTCGATCGAGGTATAGGGCCGATTGGCGATTATACTCGCGGCCGTCGCAGGGCCGACGCCGGGGAGCGTATCTAGAAGCTCCGCGTTCGCTGTATTGATATTTATCAGCGCCGCATGCGCGAAGGCGGGAAATATGAGAAGGGCAAGTAGAAGCAAACCGACAGTGCGCATAAAAATACTACCTATCGCCTTTCAGCACATTTTTTAATGTTTCTTCGGATACTTCGTACGGAATTTTTCCGACACGCGGCGGCTCTACCGCCGGACTCGGTATTGGCATTTCCTGCCTACCGCCTACTGCCTTCTGCATACTTCTCTCAAGCACGTCCGCGAGCGCGCTCTTCAACGATTCGTCTTTCTGCTTCTCCTTTTGCTCGCGCTCGGCGCCCGTCTTTTGCGTCATATTCCGCAGAATGGTTTTGAGCTCCTCGTGGCTCTTGCCTGGTGCAATCGGGCGAATCATTGGCTTGGGAGGTAACTGGCGAAAAATGGGTTTCTCTATTTTCGGCTCTGGGCGCTTGGGTATGTACATCGCCTTCTTATTCGCGCGCGCGTCGGCGGGTAGGGGCGCGGCAGTACTCTCGGCGAGCTCTTTCAAAATTGTTTCTTCAACTCCCGCGCGAGGTGCCGTGAATTGCTCTCTTGATGCAGCAATGATTTGTTCTCGATACGACACCTTTGGCGCCTCTATCGGCGGGAGCGTCACCGCCGAGAAGGGCGCCGAACCGACACCGTCTATCATGAGCGATAAATACACCTGCCGTTTATCCAGCGTGACCAAATCTTCTTTGGTAAACTTCGGCATAAAAATAGTTTCTAGCAGTTCGGCATCAAGAGGCCCCACACGAAAAGAGACCGTTGTACCTACGTTGCCGAAGACCGCATCGCGCACCTCCTCTTCCATCTGTTCAATGTACTGGTGCGTGATGATGAGATTCAATTTATATTTGCGTGACTCGGAGAGAATCTCGGCGAACGTCTCATTCGCGAAGTTTTGGAACTCGTCAACGTAGAAGTAGAAGTTCGGTTTCTTCGCTAATTCTGCCGCAGAGAGATTGGCACGACTCATCGCACCGAGGAAGATGCGCGTGGTGAGCATGCTCCCGAGAAGCCGCATATTGGTCTCGCCGACAAGCCCTTTTGATAAGTTAATAAGTAAAATCTTTTTCTCGTCCATCATCGTGCGCATATCAAATGAGGACTTTGGCTGGCCGATGATATTGCGGATGAGCGGATTGCCGGTGAATTGCCCGACCTTGTTTTGAATAGCGGGCGTCGCTTCCTGCGTATAGCGGTCAGTGTACGTTGCGAATTCTTTTACCCAGAAGTCCTTCACTACCGGATCTTTTACATTGTCTATGACCTTCTTGCGATACTCTTTGTCCGTATACATACGATTAACGCCGAGGAGCGTCGCCCCCGGATATTCAAGGAGAGCGAGAATAGTATTGGTGAGAATGTACTCCATGCGCGCACTCCACATGTCTTCCCAAATCTTCTTGAATGTCGACATGAGGCCCGAGACGACGAGGTGGCGCTTATCGTAGCCGACATCCTCCATCACGTTGAAGGCAATCGGATGCTCCATGTCAAACGGTGCGAAATACACCACATCTTTGATGCGGTGCTCTGGTACATAATCAAGCAGGCGATCAACCGTACCGCCGTGAGGGTCAATGAAGGCGAGACCCTCTCCGCTCTGCAGGTCTTGAATCGCCATATTCTCCAGCACCGTGGACTTCCCCATCCCCGTCTTACCGATGATGTAGGTGTGACGATCGCGGTCCTTCGCTTTAATGCCGAAAGGTACGTGTTTCCCGCGCGAATCAGTAGCCGCGAAATACGTTACGCGTTCTGGATTCTCCATTGCTTTCAGTATAGCAAAAACTAGATTGGACTAATATCTTGCGGAGGAGTTGATTCAACGAGTGGCTTCGCTCGTTTTGCATCTCGCGAGCGGATGGCTATGCCGATGCCGATAACACATACCCCGAATACTACAGTAAGAAAAGTGCGAATTGATACTGGCAACCCAGAAAACGGCGTGAGGATAATCAGAATACCGAACAGAATAATCGTGCCTGCGCGTGACATGGGTAGATTATATCAAGGTGCGACAATAACGACAAATTCCCCACGGACTTTGTCTGGATTGGATTTAAAATACTCTGCTACTTCGGCCGCAGTTCCTTTCACGACCTGCTCGTGAACTTTGGTGATTTCCCGGCAGACGGCGACGTGTTTGCTTGGCGCGAGTTCGGCGAGCGTTGCAAGCGCTTTCTCAATCCGATGCGGAGATTCATAAAAGACAACTACGCGTGTCTGTTCTGCGATTTCTTTAAAAAGCGTTAGTCGGCCTTTTTTGTGCGGTAAGAAGCCCAGAAAGATGAACTCGCTCGCATCAATCCCCGCGATAGAGAGCGCGGTCGTGAGCGCTGAGGGCCCCGGTATCGCTTCTATCGTAATTTGCTGCCCCACTTCGCTTACAGCTTCGCGGGACCGGACAGCGGCTACCAGCCGCTGTCCGGGGTCAGAGATGCCGGGCGTGCCGGCATCGCTCACGTACACGATATGTTCACCTGCTTCAAGACGCACAATTATTTCGTCAGCTTTCTTCAGCTCTGTTACCGCATCCAAGCGTTGAAGCGGCTTCTTGATTTCGTACCTCGCAAGAAGTTTTGAAGTGACGCGGGTGTCCTCCGCATATATAACGTCGCATTCTTTGAGCGTACGAAGCGCGCGCAACGTCATGTCTTCCAAATTCCCAATTGGTGTTGCGACGATAGAAAGCTTTCCCATGGCATCACTCTACGCTAGATTGACTTATTTATCCAGTACAGTATAATCTCTCTTGGAAGAACAGCCAGATTCACACACCACCTGGAGAACAGTATGAGAGATCATTGGGAAAAGGAGTTTCCCTTAGTCGATGAGACGGGGATAAAGCTATTCGCTACTGCCATCGGGGATAACAATCCCCTGCACCACGATAACGAAGCAGCTCGACGTGCCGGATTGCATGGCATTGTGGCACCGGGCGTTATGCTTACAGGCTACGCGTCGAGCACCATGGCCTGCGAGCTTCCAAATGCCATGGTGTGCAAATTGGAAATGAAGTTAATTAAACCGTTGTATGCCGGTTCGTTACCGTTCGTCGTATGCAACATGCTGAAGCAGCGCGGCCGGATTGCGCATGTGGCAATCACCATTAGAAACGGATTCCAGACGTTGGCGCAAGGATCCTGCACGTTACTGCTCCCGCAGTAATGGGCGACACCTGCATCGCCACTTACAACGACCTCGCTTCGGCGAGGTCGCTTTATTTTTGTACGAGAGAGTCGGCGACTTGGTAGATGTCGCCCGCGCCCATGAGCATAATAGCGTCGCCAGCGACTGGTTCGGTGGCAAGTACTTTCTCTATTTCTGCAAAAGTGGCGGCGCGAGCACGTGTGCCGTTCGCGCGTATACGCTCGGCAAGAATGGTGCTAGAGATAGTACCGTCGTCTACTTCGCGAGCTGCATAGATAGGAGCGATGAGGACCTCGTCGGCATCGGCGAATGCCATGGCGAAGTCATTGAGCAAGTCGCGCGTGCGACTGTAGAGATGGGGATGAAAAGCAACGAACACTTTCCCCTTCGTCTTCGCACGAAGGGCTTTGAGTGTCTCGCGGACCGCAGTCGGGTGATGCGCATAGTCGTCATACACGTCGGCCCTTTTTTTTGTTTTGCCTTTGTATTCAAAGCGACGCCACGTGCCGGCGAATGAGGCGAGCGAGGTGCGAATCGTGACGTCTGAAATAGGCGGGAACGCGACACGCGCCGCCGCGGCGGCGGCGCGTGCATTCATCTGATTAAATTCCCCGAACAAATTCAATTTATACGCTGGTTCCTTTGTGTAATCAATCACTTTTGCTTTTGTATTGGCGAGAAGCGGTGTGATGTTCGGATTATTCACATCCGTTACGATTGTCCCTTCTGCCGGCACTTTTTCAATCGCTTTACGAAAGGTCGCTTGGAGCGCTACGAGCGAAGGGAACCAGTCGGTGTGATCCCATTCCAGATTATTAATGACGAGAATATTCGGCGAGAGTTCGAGCAGATGGTCCTTGTATTCGCATGCCTCCACCACAAACAAATCGCTGTCGCCATGTAAATAATTGGAGCCAAAATCTTTAACCAACGAACCGATAATAGCTGTGGGGGACGCACCAGCGTCTTTCAATATTTTTGCAAGCATAGCCGTCGTTGTCGTTTTGCCGTGCGTGCCTGAAACAGCAATTGTCGTCTTCCATGCCGATACTTCGCCAAGCACTTC
>JBCLFD010000003.1:0-41103 GCA_038912545.1 Minisyncoccia bacterium
TCCCAGCAGTCTGCGCGAGGATAACAGAGGGGCTGATAAAGAAAACAAGGCTAAAAATAGCGGCAGATATGATTTTTATCATATTATGTATATGGTACAGCAAGTCCCCCACCCCCACACCCCCCGCCTAGGCCCCTCTGTGCATAACGTTGTTAGGCCACCGCGTAGCGGCCGTCCTTGTGGAAATGGGGACAGCCACCATTGTTCTTTTAAAAATAATGAAAATAATGATGGCTGTCCCCATTGTCATCGGTCGAAAGGCCGACGTTGGCGTGGAGTTCAGTGTTTCTACTGAATCCGCGCCAGCATTACCAGAAAAGTGCAAAGTTGGGTGGCCTCATACATCCCCTTGACTGGATGGGAACAAATGGTAAAGTGGATATAGCAACAGGGGTGTTGCCGAGTTTTATAAACGTTATAAAACATGAAAATATTTAAAGGGGTCGCGCTTATAGTGGCTGTTACTCTCTTTGTACAGCCGGTTTTTGCTTTGGCTACGACAGACTTGGGAGGAGTAGCCAAAAGTCCTAGTCGTTCTGCTTATGTGCCAGGCGAGGTTATCGTGAAATTCAAAGAGAGTCGCGTGGACCTCAAAAATGCATCCGGGATTGCCAAGTCGTCTCAATTTGCAGTGCGCCAGAATCTATTGGTAAAAGAGAATATCCGCCGCGCTAATCTCACTGTTCTCAAAACGAAGGGAGAAGAAACTGTCGAAAGCGCTATCGCACGTCTGAAAAAAGATGCCGACGTTTTGTATGCCGAGCCAAACTATAGACGTTATCCATCAGGTATTACCACAAACGATACCAGTAGAGGTCTGTTATGGGGCCTAAATAACACCGGACAAACTGTCGGCGGAACATACACGACTAATAATCCTGGTTCAGTGGATAAAGATATAGATGCGCCAGAGGCTTGGGCGATAAGTGAGGCGACGACTTCTGCTCAAGTTATAGTGGCAGTTATAGATAGCGGCGTTGCTTATAACCATCCAGATTTAGCCGCGAATATGTGGGATGGAACGAACTGTAAAGATGATACAGGTGCTCTATTGGGAGGTTGTAATCATGGTTATGATTATGAAGATGGTGACAACATACCATTACCAACTACAGACTCTCATGGGACCCATGTCGCTGGAACAATAGCTGCGGTAAAAAATAATAGCAAAGGCATTATTGGTGTCGCGCCACAGGCAAAGATAATGGCCATAAAATTTGGACTTGATATTGTTTCAGAAGTTAAAGCAATTGATTTCGCTATTCAAAATGGTGCCAAAGTAATTAATGCGAGTTTTGGAGGAGTTGATTTCTCCCAATCAGAATATGACGCAATCAACCGCTTTAAAACTGCCGGAGGAATTTTAGTTGCTTCAGCTGGTAATGGTGGTGATGATCAGATTGGTGACAATAACGATGTTACACCACAGTATCCCGCTAATTATAATTTAGATAACATTATAAGCGTTGCCGCTACTGACCAGAATGACAGTTTGGCTACTTTTTCAAACTATGGAACAACCTCTGTTGATGTCGGCGCACCTGGAACAAATATTTACAGCACAGTTGCTGATACGAATGCCATATTTAGTGATGGTTCAGATGAAAAATATGAATATTATTCAGGAACTTCAATGGCGGCACCTCATGTTGCTGGACTCGCGGCTTTAATACAGGGGTACAATCCAAACCTTACAGTCGCGCAGGTGAAAAATGCGATTCTAAACACCGGTGATACAGTGTCTTCTTTGGCCACTACAACTACAGGCAAAAGAATTAATGCTCAAAAAGCACTTCACGCTGTCAATCCAGCTAAGGACATTGTGGCTTTCAGTTTCCCAGCAGGTGTCGGTGTTATTACCGGGACTAACATTGCCGTGACCGTTCCTTTCGGCACTGCCGTGACTGCTCTTGTCCCAACTATCACACTTAGCGGTGGAACAGTCAGTCCTAATACAGGTGTAGCTCAAAACTTCACTGCGCCAGTCACATACACCGTCACAGCTGCTGACGCTTCAACCAAAGCTTATACAATAACCGTGAACGTTGCGTTGCCGGTGGCTTCCTCTGTCGTAAGTCAGACACCGATTAATGGTGCACTGAATGTCGCGACCACATCTGCTATCACCGTCGTATTTGACCGTGCAATAACGGCAAGCTCAACAAACATCAGTTTCTCTCCTTTGATTTCTTTTTCAATATCAACCACAACAAACACACTCACCATCACGCCATCCTCCTCTCTCGCTCTAAACACTACTTATACGCTCACGCTTGCCGGCATCAGCGATGGTAGCGGGAACGTTCTTTCTTCTACGTCAAAATTCACGACAACGAATACATACTCAATACAGTTGTATAACAATGCAACGAGCGGTTTGAATTTAATTTCGATTCCAGTGGTCCCGACTAACACGGCCATTGCGAACGTTCTAGGATCGGCATCAAGTGCTATCGACTCTGTATGGTCCTACGATCCGGGTAATCCATCTGCCGATCCTTCTGGCTGGTTGGTCTACCGTCCGACAGAGCCGACATTATCGAGCCTAACTAGCATGACTTCTGGATATGCATATTGGATCAAAGTGCACACTGCAGCTACATTGTCTGGCACTGGGTCGCTCTATACTCCAGGAGCAACGGCACCTCCATCTCGTACACTTCAGTCCGGTTGGAATCTCCTCGGTTACTACCAACTGCCTGGTGAGGCAAGTTCAACGCCGACAAAGGCACTTACGACACTCTCGAACTACACATCTGTCGTGGGCTACGACAATGCAACCGGAGCGTTTAAGGGAGTTTCTGATATTCAACCCGGAGAAGGTTTGTGGATTGGGCTACCATCAGCAGGTCAGTCTTACTATCCATCGTATTCCGCCAGTGCAGGAAGCGGTGAAGGCACATTCAATCCACCTGAGGTTCCCGGTACTGTCTCAGTGACAAAATCGGCCAGTTCGCCATCTTCAAATGTGGCGGTAGGCGCGACTAATGTGAAGTGGGCAACCTTTGATCTGGTCGCATCGGGAGAAGATATGAAAATCGAAACCCTTAATATTCGAGCGGTTACTTCTCGTAGTGGCGGTCTCGATAACGGTAAAGTGTTCCTCAACGGCGTGCAAGTGAGTTCCACTAATGACCTCACCGATGCTACCGATGTGAACTTCACATTCGGTTCGTCTATGATTCTGAAGGATGGCATAACCGCAATCGTTGACATCTACGCTGATGCTAAGACGACCACCGGTGCTGCGTTCAGTAACGGTGATAGTGCATACATCAGAATATCGGCGGGGTCCGCGAATGGTGAGGGTGTGGCTACTGGCGGCATCATCAATGTTCCTGACGCGGATGTAATCGGAAATACGATTACAATGTCAGCATCCTCTCTGACAGCCGCCAAGGCTTCTTCCTATAGCAATCAGACAATGGTCGCAGGAACGTCTAACGCGAAGATGGGCTCCTTCACACTTTCAGTCGGTTCTATAGAAGGAGTGAATGTGAACACCATCACCATTACGCTCTCTGGAGATGAGGCAGCGACCATTACAGACCTCATGCTGAAGGACAACGCGACGGGTGCGCAGATAGGCACGACAAAGGCATCACCGGGCACGAGCAATTCGTTCTCGGTTAACCTTAATGTCGACGCTTCAGCGACTCAAGTCATTGATGTCTACGCGAACATTAAGTCCGCTGCTAATAACGGAATATGGACCGCGACCATTGACGCATCGGCAACCGGTTCGGCAACCGGAAGCGCCGTCGCTGCAAGCGCGGTTGATCTCCAGACCATCACCTTGAGCACCGCAATACTCACCGCGACGGTCAACACTGGGAAGCCAGGCACTCGCGCTCTCGTCTGGTACACATACACACGCGACGTCGACCTTCACAGTCCCCCTTACGGTGGGTAACTTGGTGAGCGGTACCTAAAGTTATGAGTTTATTCAGAGCAACGCTTCGTTGGATGACTATAGGGGTCATCGCGTTTACTGCGATTCCGGTCTTCGCCGCTCCTGGTATACCCGAGCAGTTCTACGGCACGGTATCGTATGCGTCAGGCGCAACGCCGTCAGGTCTCGTTGTAGCAGCCTATGTGGGTAGTACGATGGTCGCGTCCTCAACAACGGATGGAAGCGGTAATTACGGTGTAGCACCTAATTTGCTCATGGTGCAGGATATTAACGGAACGCTTTCAGGAACCACGATTACCTTCAAGGTTGATGGAGTGGCTGTGTCGCAAACAGCCACATTTGTAAATGCTATCCTCACCAAATTAGATATTGCCGTTGCTGGAACTGCGCCCGGCACGATGAATGACACAACCAATGAGGTGGCGATAACTTCTCCAACTCGAGCCGTTGTAGTTACTGTTCCAAGCGGTACAACAAACGCCACCGTTAATTTCGGCGCACTTATCACGGGCGGCACTGGAACAATTCCGCAAACAACTATTAATACCGCGAGTGCTGATATCGCCATCCCGGCATCTACCGTGGTAACAAGCGAGGATACTACCTGGAACGGAATAATGAAGGTACCGACAGTTACAACGGTGGTGCTCCCTGTCACATCAGGTCAGACAAAGACATTTAGCTCAGCAATTGAAGTCGGTTTTTCTGGTGCAAAACTTTCGTTCAATAAAGGTGTCAAGATATTGTTATCTGATCAGGCCGGGAAGAGAGCTGGATATATCCGAACAGGAATTGCTTTTACTGAAATAACAGCTGTTTGCGCGGCGAACAATCAATCAACGGGTGATGCTCTTGCCACAGACGCTGAATGTAAAATAGATTCTGGATCTGATCTGGTTATCTGGACGAAGCACTTCACAACATTTGCCACCTATACACAGACAGCAACTCCAGCCACGACGAGCTCTGGTGGTTCGTCTGGTGGCTCTTCAGGCGGGTCCATTGCGGTCATTACACCAGTTACTACGCAAACGATAACTGCACCATCAACGCTCACGGCTCTTCAAAAGAAAATAGATGGGAACAATGACGGCAAGGTAGACTTTCTCGACTTCAACTCTCTCATGGTGCACTGGGGAGAGAAAGTGTCGGGAATTACCTACGACTTCAACGGTGATGGGGCTGTGGATTTCTTTGATTTCAACTTATTAATGGTTAACTGGACTATATGAACACTTACTCACGTGCTCTTGTTGTGCTCGGACTGATTGTACTCGCCGTTCCAATCAGTGCACTTGCGGCAAGTATTTCGCTTTCCCCTACGACTGTATCCGTTCAATCTGGAGACACTTTCACTGTTGCGGTAACTGCAGATCCAGCATCCACAAAAATCTACAGCGTACGTGCGAACATCGCCTTTGATTCTTCGGTCCTACAGGTCTCTAACTTCTCATTTGCGAGCACTTGGATGCCAGTATCACAGCCCGGCTACGATACTACTGACAATGCTAGCGGAGTCCTCATCAAGACCGGTGGCTATCCAGGAGGCATTACGTCATCGACTCGACTCGGTACGATCTCATTCAAGGCTATAAAGACAGGAACAGTGACGATTAGCGCGACTGGAAGCTCTTTGCTTCTTGATGCTTCAAGCGCAAACCAGCTTTCTGGTGGGCAAGGTAGTGTCGCAGTATCGGTAACCGCACCTGCTCCTAAGCCGACTTCCGTATCAATCACTCCAACACCAAAGCCGAAAGCAGTTGCTACAAAGCCAACTCCTACTAAGGATAGTGTTTCAACGACCACTGCGACTTCCACAGAGAAGGTGGAGTCGAGCTCCTTGCTGGCGGCCGTGAATGGCGCGATTACTTTCGGCACCGGCAGTCCTATTGTGTCCGCGCTACTCTCGGCAGTTATCGTTCTTCTGTTAGTGTTCGGCTTCTACTACACTCGAAAGCTTGGCGACTAAATAGATCAACTCGGCCAAGAGGCGTATTCTTGGCATGATTCACCTGCGGGGTCTCTGCACTATTCTTTCTGATATATAGTGCTGCGCGCCCGGTGGTAAATGTGAGCCGTATGTGCATGTGGTGGGAAATGGGGACAGCCACCATTGTTCTTTTAAAAATAATGAAAATAATGGTGGCTGTCCCCATTCCTCGTGAGCAAGGTTCGACCTAGCTCATTTGAAGGGCTGCGGGAAGCGATAGATAAAAGGCGTAACAATGGAGGTGATATAGTGACGCAATGGAGTATCCTGACAATCAACGAGTGAGAAAGGCATATGAGTGGCTTGATACGAAGCTGCCGTGGTTGCCGAAGGTCAAGGATTTTGTAATAAGAATCGTAACCTCGGTGGTGAACAGAATCGGCACTCTTCTATTTATCGTCTTTGCTGTGGTGCTTGGCAACGCCATTTCTCTCGGATTATCGAGCCCAGATGCGGCATCCACAGTTCCAGACTCGACCGCCGACTATTCGAACTGCAATGTGCTAGCGATTGATATACGCAACTGCATCGCGACCTATAAGCCGGACCCAGATTCAAAAAATACAAATAATTGCGATGTTATAACGTCTTCAGAGGAGGTTATGAATGTTATCGAGAGTGCGAAGACCGACGATACGATAAAGGCTGTACTTCTCGCGATAGATTCCACTGGAGGTATGCCCGTGGCTGCAGAAGAGATTGCTGATGCTATGAAAGGTCTCGGGAAACCTTCGGTCGCATGGGTACGCGGTGGTGCTGTTTCGGCGGCATATTGGATCGCTAGTTCGGCCGACACGATTGTTGCAGCTGAAAATTCTGATGTTGGTGGTATAGGCATTACACAATCGTATGTAGACAATGCAAAACAGAATCAGACGGAAGGTCTGACCTATAATCAGCTCTCCACCGGACTCTACAAGGATACGGGGAGCTCAGACAAGCCGCTCACGACTGCAGAACGATTGTATCTGGAACGAGACTTGAATATCATGCTTGATAATTTCATTCGGGCGGTAGCGACGAACCGCAATCTCTCGATAGAAAAAGTGCGAGCCCTCGCCGACGGCTCCTCTATGCTTGGCGCAATGGCACTCAAGAATGGGCTCATAGATAAACTTGGCACCAAGCAACAGGTCTGGGACGAGCTCGAAAAGCAAATCGGAGAGAAACCGGAGGTGTGCTGGTAGACATCGTCATCTGGGTGGATTATCGTGAAAGATGGCGTATTTATCTACTTATTCACGATTATGATTGACATATTAGTGAAAGAAGTATATACTTGAGCTAATGGCACGAACCCCTCATACGTTGAGCCAAATAGCATCGCTTCGAGAGCGATATTATAAGGAGCTCCCGGGGAAGGAGTCGTTGATCAAAATTATCAACGAGGCGGAGATTTCTGAACACGTCTACAACTCAAACGCAATCGAGAACAGCACACTCACGCTCGAAGAGACCGAGAAAATTCTCCTCCAGATAGATTTAGACCGCTTCGTCAGCGAGCGCGAGTTCTTTGAGGCGAAGAATCTTGCGCGTGTGACCGAATATGTAGAATCAAAAGCAAAAGAGTCGGAGATATCGCTGCCCGTTATGCTTCTGCTCCACAAGATGCTCATTACGAATATTCGCGACGACATCGCGGGACGCTTCCGTACGGGGGATGAATGGGTACGCGTCGGGGCTCATATAGGAGCAGATCCAAAAGATATCGAGCGACTGCTTACCGAGATGCTCGCTGCTTATCACGGCAGCAAGGACGGGCGCATCGTTGCACGTATCGCGCGGTTGCATCTTGCGTTTGAGACCATACACCCCTTTCTTGATGGCAACGGGCGCATTGGGCGCGCGCTTAATAACTACGAACTCATTCGCGATGGATATGTGCCGATTAATATCGCTTTCGCAGACCGCGCACGGTATTACGATGCTTTCAGAGAGTTCGAGAAAAATGGAAAGACAAATGTGATGGAAGAAATCATCGGGAGGGCGCTCGCAAATAGCTATCATAAACGTCTTGCGTATCTAGAGGGGAAGACCATAATTTTACTCAAGGACTACGCGAAACAGCACAAACTCTCCCACTCAAACTTGCTCAATAAGGCTGGTCGACAGACCATACCCGCCTTCTTGGAGAAAGGTGTGTGGAAGATTGCTGACAACTAAAAAACCTAGCCGACGCTAGGTTTGGGGAAAGTGGCAGGGCGATGTTAGGCAATACCTCAACGCGTTGAGGTATTCATGATTTTGTGGGAAAGAGAAGGGGGTCACCCCTTCCTTAGGGGGCGGGGTGGATTTTATAAAAAGGGTCCCATCTGCGCTATACTGGAGGAATCACCACAAATGTAGGGAATCCGGTGACGGAATATTATAATGACAAAATTCATAACAAACAGCGGGGAAACTGAAACAATGGTGGCTGTCCCCTTTATCGTAAATAATTGATAAAAAAATATAATGCAGTTTAATCGTACAAGTTCAGAGCTGAGTTTATTTTCAAAATCAGGATTTAATAATCCGGATTTTGATTTTCTTGATTTCTGGCAGTCGGAAATAAAACATGAACAGGCTTTTGTAAATGATAATGATTTAAATTTTATACTTGATATATATAAAAAAACTCTATGTCGTGGATTACGCACATTCCCATCTAATTACATAGAGGAACTTATTATTAAATTATATGGTGGACAATTTAATATAGAACGGGATCAAAATGAAAAAAATATTTATTACAAATCTAACGAGAAACTTCGTGAAATATATAACAATTTTTCTAATTTCTCCGATCCCTGGAAAGCTGGTGTAATTGATCTAAAGTTTGATCCAGAACACCCAGAAAATGAACAGCGTTTATTTGAAAAATTAATTAAGCGTTTTGGGCCACTAATTGCTTCGTATACACACCTACAAGCACCAATTGATGTTATTTTACCTAATGGCAATGACTTTATTGCCCAGCATGTGGATTTTCTTTTAATGTTTCCAAATGGAAAGGGATTGGTGATAGAACCTGGTAATTATAGCGAAGGTGGTGATCACGCTGAACCAGTGCAACAACAAAGGGACAGAAGTCGAGATGAAGCATTTAGGGAATTACGGATTCAAACCCTGCGCCCAGACAATAAAGACATCGATAAGAAAGAGCTTTATGAGGAAATTGCAAAAGAACTATCAATCATCGGAGCGGATAGTTTTCTTAAATCTCCTAAAATTATAAAGAATAAGTTTAATATTAATGATTATCTTTTTCTTCTCCCATCTCTAATATCACGAATAGAATACATTTTCTCTTTCTACTTTTTACGAAGAGGAATGCTAAAAAAGGACTCACTGCGAATTGCTATTATTGAATCTGACCTTGCTGTTGCCGAGTTAGCACTCTTAAGTTTTTTGGATCGTGTTAGTCGTTTTGCACAGTTATATGGGATTCAAATACTCTGGCCCAACATTGAATTATTTATAGTAAGGATGGATGTTCATTCTCGAGAAGTTAACGATTTGATTCAAATTGAATTGGATAAGTTAAATCAGAGAGGAGTTTCTGTCAAAACGTCCTTTCTTGATTTAAATGAAGTTGAGAAAGAGTTTTTTGATTTAGTCTTAGATGTTTCTGTTAAAACAAATTCATTAAATACTCCAATTACATCGGTTTGTGAAAATTTTGCTTATATACGCAATTCCTTTAAACACAACACGGAAGTAAGTTTTTCGTATTATTCAATGCCGAAAGCTATCATTGAAACAGATGATAATGAACCAATTCTAGTTGAATTTCTCCGTGATTATTTTCGAAAACAAGAATTTCGAAAAGGCCAATATCCGGTTATTAAACATATTTTATCTCAAAAAAATACCATTGGTTTATTACCAACAAGTGGAGGAAAATCAATTTGTTATCAACTTGCCTCATTGATTACACCAGGAACAACCTTGGTTATTGATCCGATTGTATCATTAATGCAGGATCAGGTTGAGAGTATGAAAGAAATATATCGAATTACTCGTGTATTTGCATGGTATGCGGGACAAGTAGGAGATGAGGCTAGGGCTGCAGAAATATTAGTGGGTAATGTAATGGTATTTATTTCCCCTGAACGTTTTCTTATTCCTATGTTTAGAAACGCTATGAGGGATTTAGCCACGGCCAATATTTATATTAACTATGCGGTTGCAGATGAAGCACACATGGTTTCAATGTGGGGACATGATTTTCGTCCATGTTATCTAAGTCTAGAACGACATATTAGAGAATATACGACATTTCGAAATCATAGACCAGTTATTGTGGCTCTTACCGGTACAGCTTCTACTTTAGTACTGATCGATCTAAGACGTGAGTTAGGGATAGAAGAATTAGAAGCAGTTATTAGATTACCGGGCTCTGATAGACCGGAATTAAACTACCGTGTTTTTCATTGCCCCTTTAATCAGAAATGGCAAACTCTAAGAAATATTGTATCTCCATGGATTAAACAAATTCTAGCCACTCCAAACCTTATTGAAAATGCATGGGGGATGATATTTACAGCATACAAGAATGGACCAACTGGTGTTTATGGGGTATTTAGTAATTTTGTTCAAGAGGCAAATCTGTATATCCAAAACAGGATAGATGAAAATAGTTACGAGGGGTTGGTCTATGGTATGAATTGTGGTAAACCAAATAACCTCGCACATATAAATGATACTCAGTGGACAATATATAAGAGTAATGTGATTCGTGCATTCAAGAAAGGAATCATGCGATTACTGGTTGGCAACAACGCTGTTGGTGTTGGTTTGGATAATGAACACTTAAACTGGGTAGTTAATTATCAGATGCCATCCTCTTTAGAAGAATATGTTCAACAATGTGGTAGAGCGGGTAGAAATGGACAGATATCTGCCTGTGCCCTTATTTTTTCTGATAATTACCCTATTCAAACACAAAGATGGTTTAGGGATGAAATTTCCACCAATCAAACTGCTCGGCCTCACCGCTGGGATGATATAGGCGTTGTAGCTGGTTTCCATGACACAAATTTCCCAGGCGAGTCGATTGAAGTATTTGGGGCACGTATTCTTTTTAGAGAAATGTTTAGAGTTCAAGCAAATGGAGAAGCTATAATTACAGAGGTATCAATGGTAGATTTTACTACTTATTTAATGCAACAGCTACACAAAGAACGCATAGAAGTTATAAAAATAACTCGTGATTCAATCGAAAAATTCATTTCATATTGGTTGATGTTGGGAATAATAAAGGATTATACAAAAACTGGAATGGAAGCGGGTTCCGTATATAAAATATTCTTATCAAAGGCTACAAATGAGTTTCTTGAAACTCATGATGAAGAAGTTTTGCATGACGCGATTATAGATTCGTTGTGTGAATATCTTGGTAGATATAAACCAGTAATAAAAGAAGATGTTGAGTTGAAAGTTAATAGTATAGAAGGGAAAAGACTTAGTGAAAAAGCAATAAGTTATCTAATTTCATTTTTGTATAATGAAATCGAAAGACAGAGAAAAGTAGCGATAAGAACAATGTGGGAATATTGTAGTAATCCTGATACTGATTCGGATACACTCAGAGGTATTTTGGTGTCATATTTTGATCGTTCCGTTAAATTTTCTGATCTGCTTGATTCTATGATAGGAACAGTTCCTATCTTTAGTAAAGTGGAAGAAATATTATCAAAAATTGAAAGTTATGAGGATGCAGATCGTTTATATTGGGAAACAAGCCGTTTACTTGCAACCAATGTTTTTCGTGCAGATTTTGCAACAATTAACCTATTCGCGAAGCTTTTTCGAGAAAGATTAGCGGCAGATGTTGGACCAATAAATTTGAGGTTTAAGGAGATTATCGATTCACTCCACCAAGATCCACAGACAACTGGAAATAAGACCAAGATTTTTATTCATGGTTTGTTGTCTAGTTTTGTTCGTTTGGATTCTAATGAAAATAGAAGCACAGAAATAATAGGACGATTTTATGAAATCTTGTATGATAACTATGGGCTTGATTATCTACCTGAGGTAGATGACATACCTGTCGAGGATTCAGTCAAGGAAATTTTAAAATTACGTATTTTATCAAAACAATTAGAAAAATTATTAAACAAAAAAGTATATGAACGAATTATTAGAAAAATGTAATGAACAGGCGGACGAGCTAGTTAAAGAGATTGAGAAGTTTAAATTAGCGTCAGTTGTGAATAGGGCTACAGCTGAGAGTCTTGAGGGAGTCGCTACTGCAATAAAAAAAACCTTAGGAATGATTCGCCCTTTAGCTGATAGTGGTTTTTTGAAATTACAATATATTTCTATTGGGTTGGGTGTACTTAATCTAGCAGTACTTGGTGGCGTTATCTATTGGATATGGAAGATTTCACTAGTAAACTAAATAAATGGTAAAAGCAGTAAAAGGGGACAGCCACCATTCTTTGTGGGAAAATGGTGGCTGTTCTCTTTCTCTCTTCCTCTCAACGACAAGGTGAAGAAAAAAAACGACTTGGCAAAAAACTAGTATACTGGCGTCAATGAACAATAGGCTTGATCTTACAAAGGAGTTCGACAGGCTTGTCCTGAAGGCGGGAAAGTTACTGCTATCAAAGAAAAGAATCACCGAGATCATATACAACGGAAAAAACACCGCGTCAGCCAAGATTGTAAACGAGCCTGAGTTGCGTAATGTGACAGCTGCCGGAGGGAATGTTTACGCACTCTGGGTCAAGCACAAGGGGTCTTCCGTATGGAAACTTGTGTATATAGGACAGCGGAAATCCAGAGATATCCATACCCGACTAATAGACCACCTATTTAAGAAAAGCAGAAAGACAGGTTCCAAGTTAAGAGAAATCAAAAAGGAGCTTAGAGAAGGGGGAAGAATAGGAGTAACCATTATTGAAATCTTCCCAGATGAAATGCGTATGGCAATCGAGGAGAGACTTATCGTCATGCAAAAAAGAAAGAAAAATCACCTCTGGAATGTGCAATCATAGTTTCTTCTACCAACACCAGCGCGATGATGAAATGATCTCTTTCTTGGGGGCGGGGCGGGTTTTATAAAAAGGGTCCCATCAGCCCAATGCAACTTCGTGTATTTTCTGCGACAGCTCTGCCTGACGACCGAAGAAATCCTGATTACCATATGTTTTACAAAAGAATCGTGACTGTCCCCATTGTTTCCAAAAAATGACGATTTGTGCGATATTCTCTTGATGGATCCGTCGAACCCGAAAGACGTACAAGTGCATCTTCAATCACTTTGGGAGAAGTTGTGTGAATCATCAAAAATGCTCGTTCCGATCAAAAATCAAAAGAACGGCAACGTATTTCCCGAAGGACCGGGAGTCTATTGCATTTGGGAAGGGACAAAACTTCGATATGTGGGTGAAACAAAGGATCTGTACGAGCGTATGAATCACATCAAGCAAACTCGGCATCACACCGCACGCCGCACAGTTGGTAGGATATATTTTAATGCTGAACCCGGATATGAACCCGCATCAAGTAAGAAGGCGTTCCCTCCGCATATTGAGGAGAAACTGGACATTTACATATCTTTAAACCTGCGGATCTCTTTTATCGAAGTCCGCTTCGGTCGCAAAGAGTTGGAGGAATACGTCTGCAATCTGAAGTTACCAATATACAACGCCTCTAGCCATAATCCGCGAAGCGGTTTTTATAACTTGCGACCGACGTAGTCGAATGGGGAAGCGCATGGCGACGTATACATGGAACAGAAGCGCAAAAGAAACTTCTTGACCAATCACCGTCATCACTGCCACATGATTATGTATCGTGGATAAATACTCCCGACAAAGATGACGATATCGCGTCTATTCGTACTTCAGTAAACAAAGGTGTTCCTTATGGAAGAAAGCGGTGGGTGGACGAGATGATTACTACTCATAAACTAGAATCCACTTTGCGCAACCCAGGTCGTCCAAGAAAGGAAGATATTTAAAAATAATGAAAATAATGGTGGCTGTCCCCTTTATTCCTTTATTCTATTGGAATGGCTATGTATTTAGGTGAAAAATCTAAGAAGTTCGCTTAATTAAGCCTTTTTTGGTAAAATTATAAGCGTGAAAAAGAAAAAACCAACAGTAATTGATTTATTTAGTGGCTGTGGGGGGTTATCAAAAGGATTTATGAATGCAGGGTACGAGGTTCTTTTGGGAATTGACCACGACAAAGATTCTCTAAAAACTTTCCAAGCAAACCACGAAGGAAGTCAGGTTTTGAACTTAGACCTTTTTGTTATGTCTAATATTAAAAAAATAAAACAAGCACTGAAAGGTGTATCACCCGATGTAATTGTTGGTGGCCCTCCTTGCCAGGGATTTTCCCTGACTGGTACCAGAAATTTTGATGACAAAAGAAATCAGTTGTATCTTTCCATGATTGAAGCAGTTAAAGAGTTAAAGCCAAAAGCTTTTTTGATAGAAAATGTACCAGGAGTTGCACGTTTATACGGAGGAAAAGTAAAAGACGAAATTATCTCAAGACTTACTAAGTTAGGTTACACTGTGAGTATGCAAATACTGACAGCAGCCAATTTTGGTGTGCCACAAATCAGGAAACGTTTGGTTTTTGTTGGGACAAGAAATAGTGAATTCATATTTCCAGAGCCCATATTAAAACCAGAGAATTACATAACAACATTAGAAGCTATAGGCGATTTACCATCCAGAGAAAAAGAATTTGGTGAAGAATTAAGTTCTTATTCAAAAGAACCAAAAACTGACTATCAAAAAAGTATGCGTGGTAAACAAAAGAAACTTTATAATCATGTAGCCACGAACCATACAGATTTAGTGAAATATATTATTTCACAAGTACCTGAAGGTGGTAATCACAAGGATTTACCTGAAGGTGTAGGTGGTAATAGAAAATTTAATGAAGCGTGGACACGTTACCATAGTAAAAAACCATCAAGAACTATTGATACTGGTCATCGTAATCATTTTCATTATAAATACAATAGAGTTCCTACTGTTAGAGAGAACGCAAGACTTCAATCATTTCCTGATGATTTTATTTTTATGGGCACAAGAACATCACAAAACAGACAAGTGGGCAATGCGGTACCGCCTTTAATGGCATATGCAATTGCAAAACAACTTAAGAAATATTTAGACAATGAAAACTAAATTAAAAACAATTGATTTATTTAGCGGTTGTGGAGGATTGACTGAAGGATTTGAGTCATCTGGATTATTTTCAACAATTGGTATTGTTGAATGGGATAAACCATCTTTAAATACACTAACAAATAGGTTAAAAAATAAATGGGGTTATAAAAACGCGGATGACATTTCTCTTCATTTTGATATGCAACGCACAAATGAATTAATCAATGGATGGTCAGATTTAAAGTTCGGAAAAAACAAAGGACTTAAAAATTTGATTAGTAAAGAAGGTGGAAGCGTGGATGTTATTATAGGAGGTCCACCATGCCAGGCATATTCAATTGCAGGAAGAATTAGAGATAAAAATGGAATGAAAAATGACTACAGAAATTTTCTGTTTGAGACTTATTTAAAGGTTGTTAAACAATTCAAACCAAAACTATTCGTATTTGAAAATGTTATTGGCTTATTGAGTGCAAAGCCAGACGGTACTTCTATAGAAAGTTTAATAAGAGAATCCTTTAAAAAAAGTGGGTATACTATTATTGATGATTTAAAAAAGGCAGCTTTTGATGTTTCTGACTACGGAGTGCCCCAACAAAGGAAAAGGCTTGTAATAATAGGAATCAGTGGTTCCTATTTTAAAGGAGATAAACAGAAAATACTTTCGGACTTTTATCAGAATTTTATTCCTAAACACAAAACTTCTAAAATGACTGTTGGAGAGGCATTGTTTGATTTGCCAAAAACAAAAATTGTAAATCAAGGTAAAAAATCCCATGAGGTTATTGGTTCCCATGTTATAAAAAACCATATACCACGATATCATTCAGAAAGAGATATCTCAATTTTTAAAGAGCTCGCCACAGACCTAACTAGAAAGAAAAAAAAATATAAAAATACAGATGACTTAAAAAGTCTTTATACAAAAATGACTGGAAAGAAATCTGCTGTCCATAAATATCATGTTTTGGATTCTACTAAACCTAGCAATACCATAGTGGCACATTTATATAAAGACGGTTTACGACATATACATCCAGACACAAATCAGGCTAGGTCTATAACCGTTAGAGAAGCCGCAAGACTTCAATCATTTCCTGATGATTTTGAGTTTCTGGGAAGCATGGGAGACCAGTATAAAATGATTGGTAATGCAGTTCCACCAAAATTTGCTAGAATAATAGCATTAGCAGTAAATGATTTTATAAATAAATACACTTAAGATGCTATTTACCAAAGACCTAGAACAAATCGTTTTTAATCGGCATGAACTTTTTGACTCAGATGAGTTAGTGGTTCTTTCTGGTTATCTAGGCCCGAGTCCAGTTTCAAAATTAGAAACATTGCCAGTCAAATCAAAAGTTATTTATGGCATGTATGGTTCCGAAGGAATTAAACCCACGCTTCATAAAGCATTGTTGCATATACAAGAAAACACACCGCCTTCTTTAAATATTTTCTATTCCAAAATACCTGTTCATTCCAAATGTTATCTATGGAGGAATGATGGAATAATAGTGTACGCCTTGGTAGGTTCTGCTAATTTTTCTGTAAATGGACTAACAACCCCACTTAGAGAAGTATTGATGGAAGTTCCATCTGACACATACGATATTTTAAATTCCTATGTTGAGTTTATTACTAATAATTCAATATCATGCCTTGAGGGAGTGACTTCTAGAGCAGTTATAAGGATTTTACCGACGGACAAATGTTTGTTGTCTTTATTGAAAAGGAATGGAAAAATTCATAATGTGGGAGGTCTGAATTGGGGCCAAAATGAAGAGAACCATACTAGACCTAATGATGCTTATCTACCTATTAGCGTAGACCAGATTAGAGCTTTTCCCAATATATTTCCTCCAAAACAATTAGTACCAACAGAGGAAAGAACAGAAGGGCGGGTACAAAGACATAATGATGCAATAGATATTATTTGGGATGATGGAAAGGTTATGAGAGGCCTATTAGAAGGAACGGTTGAGGTTGATGGAGTTTTGTATCCAAAACAAATAAGTTCGTTTCCAGTAAAAAGTGATTTGGGGCTATACATGAGAAATAGAATAGGAGTAACTGACGGGGCATTTGTGACAAAAGAAGACCTTGAAAGATATGGTAGATTAGATGTAGAAGTTAAGCTTTTAGAAGAAGGCATTTATTCATTTGATTTTTCAAGACCAATAAGGACCTAATAAATTTACTTGAAAATCTCTATTGATTTCGGCATAAATATGTTTCCTAATTTATTTAGGACTTGCTTTTTCTTTAAAAAAAGTGTAAAATGTTAATATATTTATAGGCGAGAGGGCGAGAACTCTCTTTCAATCTCGCACCCAATACATTTAAGCCCCAACAGGGGCTTTTTTTGTTGAGTTTGTAGATATATTTATTAGTAATGCATTGTATTTGTGTTTATTTAAATGATTGGCTTATTAGAATTTAAAAAAGCCTTAGGAGGTCTTAATGAGGATTTATCCGAAGAGCAAATAATCAAACTAAGAGACCAAATGGACCAAGAAGCCGAGATATTTTTTAGTATGTGGTTAGATAGCATTAAGGAAGAAAAGAAATAACAGGGACAGCCACCATTTTCTGATTGCATCGCCCGATAAATGTAGGGATTAATGTGGTGATTGCGAAGGAGCTATAATTAATCGCATGGCAAAGAAATACGGATTTTCGGAGAATGAACTGGCGTCGGTAATGCCGAGAGATATGGAATGCGTCTACTGTGGTGAGAAAATGCTGTACCCGTATGATCTAGCTAATCGAAAAAAGTCAGCGACCTTAGAACACCTGAATCACATAAGGCCATTTTATAAGCAGTATGGCTTGCTATTATCTGGCTTAACGTATTGTTGCGGCAGTTGCAATTCAAGTCGGGGAAAGAAGTCACTATTTGAATGGTTCGCGAAACCATACTGTAGTCCTGAAAGAAATAACATCAATCGTGCGACCGTTGCTGAGCCTGTTCGCAAATATATTGAGAGACGGATAGCAGAAGGTGCTGAGTGGTGAGCTATTTGATATCTTCCGGCAAGCGGTCGGCGGCTTTACGCTTTGAGTAAGTCTCTGACTCTGGACAGCGGTTGATGATATTGCCCATGTGCCAGTAGGTATGGCCGGCGTAGTCGAAATAGGTCTGCACCGTGTCGTAAAACTCGGACTTGTAGCCGTTGATGTCGATATATTTGGAGAGGGCTGAGAATAGCTCTCCTTTGACCTGCTCCTCAATGATGTATTCGTGAGGCCATGTGGTTGCATAGGTTTTAGCGAATATCCATTTCTGGTTCGCGATGAATTGCTTCAATTTGTCGGGTAGCTCGAGCATTAAGCCCATCATACCTAATTTGGACTTGATGGGGCGAGCGAAAGGAGTACAGTTGGGCTATGAGATTGAGTGATTTGGAAAAAGATTTAAAACAAGTAATCGACAAACCCGGTATATACCGCATTTTTTGGAAAGACGGAGAAATGCCGGAGTTTAGAACTGACATTTGTGGTGGCACGAGGAATGATCCGGTTTCGGAAGAAAAACTCAAAAACAAATGGATAAAAGGAAAAAATCTTATTTATATTGGTCAGACAAAAAGAACTCTGAGAAAGAGAATTTACGAATTGGTAGGATACGGAATGAATCTTACGAATAACCACCGTGGAGGGCGCTATATGTGGCAAATAAAGAATATCTGGGAACATGCAACGATTGAGTTGGAGAAATGTGAGAAGTGCGAGAATCCGAAAGCAGAAGAAAAGAAGCTACTGGCGGATTTCAAGAAAAAATATGGAAAACTACCATTTGCCAATTTAATAGGATAATCGCACTACCTCATGATTGAATTTGATGGACACTCTTATTTCGATGACAGACTCTACGTTTCTTATCTATGTAAAGGAACCGTGCGGATTGACCCGGACGACGGCGTTGCCACTACAACCATTTACCATGAACAGACACCTGCAGACCACATATGGTGCGTAGTTACTCACAGAAACTGTAATCGGTACCCCATCTTCAGCATAGATAGTTTCTATAAGAAAGACAGTGCAATGTCGTATTTAAAGATAATAGAGCCAAAGACACCTTTGATTAGTCTCAATGGTAATTCACCCCACCATCCAAAAACCTATGAAGAGTATTCAGCGTGGAAAGAATCAAATAATTTGAAGGACTATGATTATCGCTCAATTTTTACTCTCGGGGGAATAGATCCGAGAGAGATGATAATGCAAACGAAGGAGCAGTTTGATGGAATCAGATAATACTCATGATTCTATGAAAAGCGTCTTTATCAGCACTTCTTCGTTTGTTATTTTTATAGCGGGTTTGTATTACCTGCTGAATTTTCAACTGATTTATGCGGTTGGCTTCGGAGTTTTGTTGCTCATTCATGAGTTGGGGCATGTTTTTGCCTTAAATAAAATGGAAGGCACAATAAAAGGCGTCTATTTCTTTCCTTTTGTTGGTGCAATTGTAACTAGTGATAAGAAGCTAAAAACTGAAAATGAATACGCTTATGTTAAATACATGGGTCCTCTCGTCGGCACACTTGGGGTTCTGGCAACGCTTTTCATTTTCTTTCTTCTAGATGACCAAAGATTTCTGCATTTAGTTTTTGTGGGGGCAATATTAAATCTGATAAACATGGTCCCGATAACATTTCTCGATGGATACGGCGTGTTACGTGGGTCTATTAAGAATGTTGAATGGTTAGGATTCCTGATTGTCGTTATCATCGGAGCCTTTATCTTTCATCAATATATATTCACGCTCTTACTGCTCGTGATTTTTACTCTTTTTTCGGAGGTTCCGAACAAAGAGGGAACCGGCTTTCAGGTTCACGAGGTAGTGCTGACCAGCATTTTTATCCTGGCAATGATCATCCTATCGTGGGCAGATAAAGATAATTTGGTGCTAAATATTCCGCTCGTTGCTCTCTCTGTATACGTGTTTGTCGCCTATATAAGAACAACAAAATTCAACCCGCAGAAGGTTCCTGTCATTCTTAAACTAACGCCGCTTACCAGCAGAGAGAAAGTCCTGTGGCCCGTAAGGTGGGTAGCTCTATCCCTTTTTCTGATTGTTACTGCAGTCTATTCGGCTCCGCCAATGTAGGGCAACGGTGATTGCGGAAGAGTTCTAGGGTGGAAATGGGGACCCTCCTTCGCATGAAGCTACGGAAGGACAAAGCAGCCACCATTTTAGTTTTTGGGTGGACCGCGATTAGGCTTTTCTTCCGGTAGGACCGCGATTACGCTTTTCGGTCATTACATGACCAGTACACCTTGCGGATACATTCGTCGCAAAGCTCCTCAGTATGCTCGCAAGGTCTTCGAATCCTACACGGAAGCGTTCTTACGCTTCCTCCGCGGAGCAGTAACGCAAAAATCGCCCGAAGGCGATTTTGCTTGTTCTGCTCCGCGGGTAGGATTCGAACCTACGACCAACTCCTTACATCGTGTCCACTATTACTAGTGGGATGGACTATATCATCACCCGTATTTACTTTCGTAAATCGAGGGTGCGAGGCGCTTCGACCTTTCGGCCTACTCCCTTGCGGGATAGTCTCTACACCTTCAACAAGATTTCTCTTGAAGCTTGGCTCGGGATTGCCCACGCTTTCGCGTTTGGGTTTCCCCGAGTTCACCTCGTTTTTCAACCGAAGTTACCTTCGGAAGCTGCCTTCGACAGGGAGCCGCTCTACCACTGAGCTACCGCGGAATGTGTGCACCTCAAATCGAGGCACTTCTGCATTCTAGCTGAAAAACCAAGTATCGCAATGGTAGAATACGGATATGGCACTCAAGCTCACGAGTTTTGCATTTGCTCATGATGGAAAGATACCCGCCAAGTACACGTGCGACGAAGATCGCTTTCTCTCTCCTGCGCTTACGATAAATGGCGCGCCAGGGGGGGACAAGTTCGTTTGTGCTTATTATGGACGACCCTGATGTGCCTAAGATTGTGCGACCTGATGGTGTTTTTAATCATTGGGTTCTTTTTAATATCCCCGCAAGCATGACGGAGATAGGAGAGGGCGAAGTGGTTGGAACTGTGGGTAATAACGGCAGAGACGAGGCGCGCTACACCGGTCCCTGTCCGCCGCCGGAGTATGAGCCCAGCGAGCACCGCTATATATTTTCACTCTATGCACTTGATACGGAACTCTCACTCTCTGTAGGCGCAACAAAAGGAGAAGTACTTTCTGCCATGCAGGGTCATATTCTCGAACAGACCGAGCTCATAGGTCTCTACAAACGAGTAGCCACTTAGCGGAAGGTGCGGAGCCAGAATCCAGTAGTTAGAATAGGGAAGTAGGTGCCTATTTTTGTCCGTTTGATTGAGAGCGCAAGTGCTTCGGTGCCAAGCGATTTCCCGATGCGGCCTGCGAGTGTCCGCATATACGTACCGGAGGCGCAGATGACTTTCAGACGGATGATACGGAAATTCTTTTCACCCACGGTTGTAAAGAGAGATTCCCAGTGGGTGCGGATGGTATCAACACGAAAATCTTCTCCGAGTTTTTTCGACGGCTCATTCGTCCGCGGGACGAGATTAAGTAATGCAAAAATTCTTTCTTCAAGCTCTGCACGGGAGAGGGTATAGGAACCCCTATTTGAAATGCTATAGATATGCTCCATATGTTCAGGAATTTCTATTTTTCCCAGCGTTCCCTCAAGCGCATGGAGAAACAATGGCTTACCGCCGACTGTCTTTGAAGAGAATGCGGGGTAGGGGCGTGTGTGGGCGCCACGCTCCGCGAGGAGCGCGGCGCTCATCAGGTCTTCATTCAAGAGTGTTGCAGTACCGATAGTGGGGATGCCGAGCACGTCGCCCGTATCACTTCCGACATCAAAAAGCACTTCAATTTCATATTCTTTATCGAGATTGGTATATGCGGATTGACGTTTGCACTCCTCACCAAGTAGGAGAAGTAATACACCAGAAGCCATCGGGTCGAGGCGGCCGGCGTATGAGGCACGGATGCTCGCATATGCCGGATTTCTCTCCTTCCATTTCTGTAACGCCACAAGAGGCGTCTCGCCGACCCGTTTATCAAGCACTACAAACTTCCTCATACCGTGTAGTATACTGGCGATATGTTAATCCTCTACATAAAAACTGGTTGTTCGTTTTGCCACAAGGTGCTCGATGCAGGACGCGAGCTCGGCATCTCGTTTGAAGAAAAAAATATCGCGGACGACGCGGTTGCCGACGAGCTGATCAAGCGAGGCGGGAAGCAGCAGGTGCCGTATCTGGTAGATAGCGAGCGCGGTGTGGAGATGTATGAATCGGACGTTATCGTTGCGTACCTACAAGAGCATCATTTCAAACACTAATATTTCTTACCATGAATCCCGTTAGAAATAAATACCATATGCACAAAGTGGTAAGATTTATAGGACGCGCTATTAGCACTAATTTCTAACGGGATGAACATCACCATCAAGGCGACGAAATATACACTCACTCCAGAGACCGAAGCAATCATTGAAGAAAAGCTCGCGGCCCCGCTCCGTTTGCTCGGCGATAAAGCCGATGGAGCTTTGCTTGAAATAGATGTTGAACATGCACCGCCCGAAGGACGTTCGTCAGAGCCGTGCCGTATCGTCGCGCGACTTATCGTTGACGGTAACGTCTTTCACGCGGAGGCAGTGAAGCCCTCGCCCGAGGCCGCTGCAGACAAGGTTCGTGCCGAGCTTGAAGCAGAGATACGCCATACGATGGGGCGAACACAGCGACTTATCAGACGGGGAGGTGCCGCGCTTAAGCGAATGCTTCGCTTTGGTCGCTAAGAATACGCCATTTCGCGCTTACCCTCCGGAATAACGCGTTCAATAACAAATTCTCCGTTCTTGAGAGATGCGAAGGTAATTTTGACGCGTTTTTCGTTTTTATAAAAATATGTGCCGATGGAGTCGGCATAGGCGCGATATTTGTTCCAGTTCTCTTGTGCTGGCGCGTCAAGCAAGAGCAGGCCGTCTTCTTTTTTTAATTTGCGTGCGTGCGGA
The DNA here is from genome assembly GCA_038912545.1 of Minisyncoccia bacterium. Lineage (GTDB taxonomy): Bacteria > Patescibacteriota > Minisyncoccia > Phycocordibacterales > Phycocordibacteraceae > C7867-001. The sequence continues at coordinate 23,042 of JBCLFD010000003.1, forward strand.
GTGGGCGAGACAGCTGGTTGCGAAACAGGTGTGATTTCACCGCGCTCAAATAAAAGGAGCGTCTCGGCGAGCAGTTCGGCACCTAGCGAGATAAGCCGTGGACGAAGTTCTTTAGATGTCTCCGCGACGCCTATCGGCGTCGCTCGTTGCGCGACGATGTCGCCCGCGTCCAGCGCAAACACCATTTTCTGTATCGTAACACCCGTCTCGGCTTCGCCGGCGAGCAGAGCTGATTCAAGCGGAGTCGCACCGCGATACTTAGGGAGCAGGGAATAGTGGACATTCAACACTCCTTTTGGAAAAGTTTGAATAAGAGTTTCGGGAAATATCTTGCCGTAAGCAACGACGACTGCATACTCGGCGTTATGTGAACGAATTTCTGCGATTACATTGTCGTCTAGCTTTTCTGGCGTGAAGACATCGATACCGTGACTCTCGGCGAGCACCTTTACCGGTGAAGGCGTAAGTGCGAGACCGCGCCCTTTTGGCGCGTCGGGAGACGTGACCACCAATTTCGGAATAAAACCGCTTGCGAGCAGTGTCGCGAGCGTCCCCTCCGCGACCTTCGGTGTGCCGAAAAAAACGAAGCGAAGCGAAGTCCCTTCACTCGTCTGCGAGTGTTGCTGGATGAAATTATGCGACGGGCTCATGTTCAACGTGATTAATCTTGAGTAGATTTTCGGCGTGGTCAATAAAGAGGATGCCGTTTAGGTGGTCAATCTCGTGCTGAAAAATCTGGGCGAGGAGCCCGCCCGCACCGCGTTCAATCTTCGTCCCGTCTGCACGGCGCGCACGAATGGTGACGCGTTCGTGGCGCTTTGTAGTGCCGTAGACACCCCTGACGGAGAGACATCCTTCATCGGCATTTTTACGGCGACGCGAACTCTTCACAATTTCTGGATTAATAAATACCTCAAGTTGTGGGGCTAAAACTTCCGGCAAAGCCGGAAGTTCGCCCGACGCGCCGCTCTGCGGCGCGTTTAGGGGCAATGTTCTATCAATGCGCACAACGAACATGCGATAGGATACGCCGACCTGTGGCGCCGCGAGCGCGACGCCTTCGGGCTGTACGTCAAGCGCTTCTGTCATATCTTTAACGAGACTCGTCAGCTCATCCGAGCCGAAAAGTTTTTCAGGAACTGATTTCGCGATTTCGCGTAGCACTTTTGCTCCTTCTTGCATGATATCAACCATGTTCCGTAATATATCAGAAAACTAGGGTTTCGGGTGCTTGTCGGGGTCCAGCTCCCACCAGAATTTCTTGCTGAAACTTTTTGCTTTACTACACACACTTTTCAGATAGTAGAGGTCGGCTGTAGGAATACCTTCCAGTTCAGTACCGAGGTGTCCCATCGTCATGGACTCCAGTCCGTCCTGTTTGCGCGAATAGTTAAGGTGACGCTGGAAGAAACGCATTAGCTCCCCGCGCTCGGTCTCGCGCTTTCGCCCCTTCGGTGCCTCCAATACCTTCTTCGCTATGTCAGGCAATATCTCTCCAATGCGTTTCATAATATCCATTATAACGCTCCCGACCGAAACGAAAAATGTTCCTCTTTAACTAAAGAGGAAATCTGTCTTTTTAGAGCTATACGTTTACGAACATCAGTTTCCATGAGAAGATATCTGAAATTCATATTTCTATGAAAGAAGCTTTTATTATCAATGGATTTGCTGGGGAAAAACCTCTCCATGGAGAAATTTCTGTTCGTGGAGCAAAAAACGATGTATTGAAGATGATAGCGTCTTCGTTTTTGTTTCAAGATGCCGTACACATCGCGAATGTTCCAGATATTGCTGACGTAAGTTCTCTGGTAAGTCTTACAGAAAACCTTGGCTCGCAGGTAATTCGAAAAGGCGATCAGATGGTAATTTCGGCGCCTTTAGGAACCCATGCGATATTGGATCGCGATTTAGCGAAAAGACTTCGTTCGTCGGTTGTTTTGACCGGACCAATTCTCGCACGGTACGGGAAGGTCGCGTTTCCGCATCCTGGGGGATGCGTTATTGGAGCTCGTCCAATCGATCTTTTCATTAAATCTTTTGAGAAAATGGGGGCTTTGTGCAGCGTGGATAATGAGTATTACAAAATTGAAGCGGAGAATAGTAAGTTGCACGGAGCTGATATTTTTCTTGATATTGCAAGTGTTGGTGTAACTGAAACTGTGATGATGGCAGCGACCCTCGCTGAGGGTACGACGTATATTCGCAATGCTGCCATGGAGCCTGAGATTCAAAATCTGGCCGAGTATCTTGTCTCCTGCGGCGCTCGTATCACTGGAATTAGTACTTCGACTCTGACCATTGAGGGAGGAAATATTTTGCTATCAAAAGGCAAGGAATATCACGTTATTCCGGATCGAATCGAGACCGGAAGTTTTCTGATTCTCGCTGCTCTTGCGGGTGAGGATGTGCGTGTAACTAATTGCAGACCCCTTCATGTTCAGTCGTTGCTCTCCTTACTCCAACAATCTGGAGTTCGGTATGAATGTACTCACGATTCAATTCATGTGAAAAAAACATCCACACCCTATACGGCAGTCAATGTGCGTACGCATGAATATCCAGGTTTCGCTACCGACTTACAGGCTCCGATGGTAGTTTTCCTAACGCAAGCAGTGGGAGAAAGTATTGTATTTGAAACCATGTTTGAAGGACGTTTAAATTATACGCAGGATTTAATCAAGATGGGTGCGGACATTACCATGTTTGATCCACATAGAATTATGATTCGCGGACCGAAAATACTTTCAGGCAGAGATCTTGAGGGGCCGGATTTGCGCGCTGGGCTGGCATATATCATTGCGGCTGTCGTTGCAAAAAAGAAATCCGTCATTCACAATATAAGTCATATTGACCGAGGATATGAAAAGATAGAAGAACGTTTCCGAGCTTTGGGGGTCGACATTATCAGAATTACAGAATAGTTTGAAGAGGTTTCTTGTTTTTGCGCTGCGCCCTGAGTGAGGATATAATATGACTAATGTCATTTTTCTCACCGAAGCTCGGTATTGATTTAGGGACGACGAATGTGCTCGTTTTTGTCCCCGGTAAAGGCATCGTTATCAACGAGCCATCGGTCGTGACGGTGAGTAAAGAGAAGGGAGGCAGGGGAGGAAGTAAAATTCTCGCAATCGGGACCGAGGCGAAGCAGATGATTGGACGCACTCCCGACGACATCGTCACGTATCGCCCGCTGAAGGATGGCGTCATTGCGGATTATCGTGTGACCGAGGCGATGCTTCGTTATTTTATGAAGAAGGCGCTCGGACGGAATCCTTTCAAGCCGACCGTACTCATTTCTGTCCCTGCCGGCGTGACCTCTACTGAGAAGCGTGCGGTCATAGAAGCGGCGATGAAGGCGGGCGCGAAGAACGCGTATGTGGTGAAGGAACCGATTCTCGCTGCTATCGGTGCGGGCATCCCGATACACGAGCCGATGGGACGCATAATTGTGGACATCGGCGGTGGGACGATTGACGTCGCGGTGATCTCGCTCGGTGGTATCGTCGCCTCAACCTCGGTGAAGTGCGCGGGCGACCGGCTGGACCGCGCTATCGTTGACCATGTGAAGAAACAGCACAATCTCGCCATCGGTGAAAAGAGCGCGGAGGAATTGAAGATTAAAATCGGCGCTGCCGTCCCGATGCAGGAGGAGCTCACGATGCCGGTGAAAGGACGTGATCTTATCTCGGGCCTCCCGCGCACGGTTGATCTTTCAACAAATGAACTCGTGCAGGCGATGTCGCGCGAGCTCCGCGAGATGACGCAGGCGATACGCAAGGTGCTCCAAGAGACCCCGCCGGAGCTCGCTGCCGACATCATTGATAACGGCATCATCCTCACGGGCGGTTCGTCCCAGCTCCGGCAAATGCCCGAGCTCGTCTTCCGTCGCACTGGGGTAATAGCGAAGCTTGCGCAGGACCCATATTATTGCGTCGCGCGCGGGACCGGCATCGCGTTGAAGCATTTGAATATGTATCAGAAGAGCATTTTGGCGAAGCGGTAATTTTATGCACCTCAAGGATTCTCGGCACCTTCGGCACCATGCGTTTGTCATTGAAGCAGAGGCAGAGGAGGGAATAGCACTCGCGCTCGGCTGGGCCGAGCGCGAATTAGGTATGAAAGCGAAGGCGAATCCGGACATCGTCACATTTCAATTCGGACTCCTCTCCGTTGACGACGCACGGCGCGTGAATGATAACGCGATACAAGCGCCGATTGTTGGTGACACAAAGGTAATCATCATCGCGGCGAGCCGCGCGTACCACGAAGCGCAGAACGCATTGCTGAAGCTTTTTGAAGAACCGCCACGAGGAACCTATGTGTTCCTCGTGCTCCCAACGCTCGGTTCACTACTGCCAACGCTTCGCTCGCGAGTTCAGGTGCTTGAGAAGGCAGTAGGCAGTAAGCAGAAGGCAGTAATCCCAGATACTGCTGAAGAGTTTATCAATATGAGTAGAGAAAAAAGAAGTGTGATGATTAAAAAACTTGCGAATGGGAAAGATGAAGACGAACGGCGCGAAAATCGCGATACGGCGATTGCTATTGTGAATGGTATTGAAGCACTCGCGTATGGTTTTGAGCAAGGTCGGACCTTGCTCAAGCACAGAGCGTTGCTGGAGGATATTCAGATACTACGAGGTCATCTCCACGACCGCTCGGCACCCGTGCGTATGATTTTGGAGCATCTATCACTAGTACTTCCAAAAAATTTGGTATGATTAACGCATGAGCTACGATTTCACACCTCTTAAAGCTAAAATAAAAGAGACCGAAGAATGGCTCGCGCGAGAGCTCTCGGGCGTGCGCACGGGGCGCGCAACGCCGACACTGTTGGACGGCGTGAAGCCCGAGGCATACGGCACACGCACCCCGCTTTCGCAGATTGCCTCTGTCTCCGTTGAAGATGCGCGTACTTTGCGGATTATCCCGTGGGACGCGACCCTGACGAAGGCGATTGAGAAGGCAATTGTGGACGCAGACATTGGTGTCTCGCCCTCCACTGATGACCAAGGGCTCCGCATCTCGTTTCCTGAGCTTACGGCCGAGCGCCGCACTCAGCTCGTTAAGATCGCCAAAGATAAAACCGAACAGGCACGCACCACGCTTCGTAGCCACCGTACCGACGCAATGAAAGCGCTTGAAGCGGCAGAGAAGGAAGGCGGTATGGGTGAAGACGAGCTTGCGCGATACAAGGTCGAGATACAAAAACTCATAGACGCAGCAGTCGTCACGGTGGGCGAAGTCCTGAAGAAGAAAGAAACCGAGATAGCCAAATAAATGAGCGTACTGATTTTTATTGTCGTAATAGTGGTGCTCATTGTGATACATGAGTTCGGGCATTTCGTCGTGGCGAAGTGGACGGGTATGCGTGTGGACGAATTTGGACTCGGTTTCCCGCCACGCGCGATGATTATTGCAGACATTGGCGGAACTAAATACACACTCAATTGGTTGCCCTTCGGTGGCTTCGTGAAGATTCACGGCGAAGATGGGCTTGGTGAAGCTGATAAAGATCCGCGCGCGTTTTCTTCGAAATCGCGCTTCGCACAGGCACTGGTGCTTGTTGCGGGCGTCGCGATGAATCTCCTGCTCGCCTACGTACTCATCACCGGTGCACTCATCGTCGGCACACCGCGTGCGCTTTCGCCGAGCGAGCTCGCGAGTGCCCGCAATGCGGAGTTGTTGGTAGCGAATGTGATGCCGAATACGCCCGCCGCACGCGCGGGTCTCCTTCCTGGCGACTCAATCATGAATGCAACACATGCAAAAGGTACATGGCAGTCAACAGACCTCGCACATTTCACTTCGTTTATCGCGGAGAGCGGTGGAGCAGAGGTTACGCTGACGGTGAAGCGCAATTCTGAAACAAAGACACTTCTCGCACAGCCCGTGACTGGCATCATCACGAACGACCCCTCGCGCTACGCGCTCGGGGTCACTGTCGCGCCCATCGGCGTTGTTCCACTTTCATTCTGGGCGGCAATTATTGAAGGCGCACAACTCACGTGGGGCGCGACCGTGCTGACAGCACAAGGTCTCTGGCATTTCTTCGCAGGCGTCTTCACCATGAGTGCAGATTGGTCGCAGATTGCGGGCCCCGTCGGTATTGCAGGCATCGTGGGCGACACCGCATCAGAGGGTCTTGGCAATCTACTTTCTCTCGTCGCAATCATTTCTATTAATCTCGCTATTATTAATCTTATTCCCATCCCCGCGCTCGACGGCGGGCGCCTCCTCTTTGTTATTATCGAAAGCATTATCCGTCGACCCATCAAGCCCGTCATCGCACGCGGCATAAACGCAGTCGGCTTCGTCTTCCTCATCCTCCTCATGGTCGTGGTGACCGCCCACGACATATTTAAAATTGTGGGGTAGTAAAAAGAAACCGCCTTCCAACGGTTTCGTTGAAAGGCGGGAGTTACGCGAGCACGCGGGGTTTGGTCATCAAACCCCATACATACTGCCAGAAGCCCGTCTTGTTTTTTAGCTCCAAGCTTTTGGACAGTTGGCGGATTATATACTGCGACTGGGCGAGGTATATGGTCTCAATCGCGGAGTGGCTGAGCTCGTACGTCCAGCCATCATCGGTCTTGGTCTCGACAATCAGGCCTTCTTTGACCATTTGGGCGTAGAGGGTATTCGCGCCGACACGGTCGGCGTAAGTGAATCCGACCCACTGACCGTGTTTGCGCGACGCATCGACGAAGTCGTAGGCGACGCCCTCTTTCTCCATCTTTCCGAGGGTCCCCATCAAGGCCATGAACTGCGGGCCGATGACGTTGAGGGAGATGTACTGCGGAAGTATTACCGTATTGACGCTGGAAAGAACAATTTTGTCCATAAATACTCCTGTTGGTAAGTGGGCGAGATTGCCTTGCTTACGTGTGTCCATAGTATTACATACTTTACTATTTGTCAATAGCTACTGGAAAATGAGTTTGAACGAGCACACACAGTGGCGTATACTGCAGGGTATGCGACAGACACAGCTCTTCACGAAGACGCGGCGCGAAGCACCGTCGGATGAGGTTTCTAAAAATGCCCAGCTACTGGTGCGCGCCGGCTTCGTGCATAAGGAGATGGCCGGCGTCTACTCCTATCTGCCTCTGGGTCTGCGCGTCCTCAACAACATCGTGCGCGTTATTCGCGAGGAGATGAATGCGATCGGCGGGCAAGAAATCATCATGACCGCGCTTCAGGACAAACAGCTTTGGGAAAGAACGGATAGATGGGATGATAAAAAAGTAAACAATTGGTTTAAAACAGAAATGGCGACTGGTGGCGAGACGGGTCTCGCTATCACTCATGAGGAACCGCTCACGCGCATCATGATTTCTCACATATCGAGCTATCGCGATTTGCCCGTGATGGTCTACCAATTCCAGAACAAGTTTCGCAATGAGTTGCGCGCGAAGTCGGGCGTGATGCGCGGGAAGGAATTCATGATGAAGGACTTGTATTCTTTCGCAAAATCACAAGAGGAACACGAAGCACAGTACGCGGCCGCCCGCGCGGCCTACGTAAAGATTTTTGACCGGTTCGGCATCGGTGCGCTCACATATCCGACATTTGCCTCCGGCGGCGTCTTCAGCGAATTCTCCGAAGAATTTCAGACGCTTTCGGACGCGGGCGAAGATGTGATTTATGTAGACGAGGAGAAGCATATCGCGGTCAATAAAGAGGTGTTGAACGACGAGGCGCTCGCGAAGCTCGGACTCGCGCGCGAACGATTGGTTGAAAAGAAAGCTGTTGAATCGGGCAACATCTTCCATCTCGGTACGCGCTTTTCCGAGGATTTAGGTTTGACCTTCACCGACGAGTCGGGAGCGAAAAAACCAGTCATCATGGGCTCGTACGGTATCGGAGTGACGCGCATGATGGGCATCCTGACTGAAGTACTCGCCGACGAGAAGGGCCTCGTATGGCCAGAAGCCGTCGCGCCATTTTCTGTGCATTTGGTGTCATTAGGGAAGGCGGGAGACGAAGTGGCGAAAACAGCAGACGCGCTGTATGAAGAATTAATGAATGCGGGAGTTGAAGTTTTGTACGATGATAGAGAGATGTCGGTCGGACAGAAGTTTGCCGAGAGTGATTTGATTGGCATTCCAAAAAGAATTGTAGTGGGGAAGGATGCCGTTGCGACGGGTATGTTTGAAGTAATAGATCGTGCAAGTGGAAAAGTAGAGAAAAAGAAGCGCACAGAGCTCATCGGGAAATAACATGCCACGGTTCTCAAAAAATTCTTTTTTCTCAAGTGATATTGCGATTGATCTCGGGACTACGAATACGCTCGTCTATGTGCGCGGGCGCGGAGTGGTCATTAACGAACCCTCGGTTGTCGCGGTCAACGATAAAACGAATCAGGTGGTCGCGGTGGGGCACTCCGCCAAAGCGATGCTTGGCAAAACGCCCCCACATATCCGCACCGTGCGTCCGCTCTCGCACGGCGTCATATCCGACTTTGAAGTGACAGAGGAGTTGCTGACCTATCTCATTAACAAAGCACAAGGCGGTCGTACACGGCTATTTGGTCCGCGCGTGGTCATCGGCGTGCCGACCGGAGTGACGAACGTGCAGAGTCGTGCGGTGCGCGACGCAGCGAAGAATGCTGGATCACGCGAGGTGATTATTTTGGAAGAGCCGGTCGCAGGAGCCATTGGTGCGAAATTGCCAGTGAATGAGGCCGTCGGCACGATGGTGCTGGACATCGGCGGAGGCACAACCGATATTGCGGTCATCTCGCTCTCGGGCATCGTCGCCGCAAAGAGTTCGCACGTCGCCGGCGATCGTTTTAATGAGAACATTATTGACTTCGTACGAAGCGAGTTCAAGCTCGGCATCGGCGAACGTACTGCAGAAGATGTGAAGATATATATCGGGGCGGTGACGCCACTCTCCGAGACCTTGTCGCGCAGTGTGCGCGGGCGCGACCTTGCAACGGGGCTCCCGCGCGAAATTACAGTATCGGATGCGCACATTCGCGAAGCACTCGCTCCGTCTCTTGATGCGCTGATGGAAACGATGAAAGAGGTGATTGAAGCGACTCCGCCCGAACTTCTTTCTGATGTGCTTGAACGCGGCGTGACCGTGTTCGGCGGAGGCGCGCTTCTGCGGGGCCTGCCGCAAGTCCTCGCGAAGATGCTCGGCGTGCCGGTGCGGGTGGCTCCCGACCCATTGACTGCGGTCGTGCGCGGTGCCGGCATCGTGACGGAAGATCCGGACACGTATCAAGATTTTTTCATCAATGAAGAGGACTTATTTAGCGAAGCGTAATGCGATTCTCTCGCGCGAGAATCTCTCGTGGGGGAGTGGTGCGCTCGCCTTTGCGCTCATCATGCTCGTTCTGCGTCTCGTGGCGCCGGATGCATTTGTTGCGAGCGTGACACCGGCAATTCGCCTTTCACAGGCGATGACCGCCGGCAGCCGAACTTTTTTTTCAAGTTTTGCGGATGCGGCGACGCTTTCGGCGAAAAATGAAGATCTCATGATCCAGAACGTTGCATTTGCAAACGAAAATCAAATGCTCATGCAGAAAGTCGCGGATCTCACTGCTCTCTTCGGAGAAGTTGGAGCATCCACAGAAAGTATCGTGGCGGGCGTCATTCTGCGCCCGCCCGAGAGTCCGTACGATACGTTTCTTGTGAACGTCGGGAGCAACAGCGGCGTTACGCTCGAAATGGGAGCATTCGGTCCGGGAGGCGTCCCCCTCGGCAGTGTTACCGAGGTTGCAGAGAAGTCGGCGCGCATCACGCTCTTTTCTGCACCAGGCATGCATACCGGTGGATGGGTCGGTACTGCAAAAGTCCCACTCGCGCTCACCGGACGCGGGGGTGGCGTTCTTGATGCCGTTGTTTCTCGTTCCGCGCCGATAGTTGTCGGTGACATTGTGTATATGCCCGGACCGGGCGCTTTGCCGGTCGGGAGCGTGATACGCATTGATAGCGATCCGACATCTCCCTCAGTGACTCTGCGTATCCAGAATGCACTCAATTTGTTTTCAGTTATGTGGGTAGAACTGCGCGCACTATGATTCAAGCAATGGTAACGATTGCGACGTTTATATCGGTAGTGCTTTTCCCGTGGCCGGTCGCCGTAACGCTCGCACTCGGCGGGGCGCTTCTCGTTCCCTTGTTGCCGCTGGCAGCCGGCATGTTCGTGGACACGCTCTACTATGTACCGCACGCTGGCGCTCTACCGATTTTCTCGCTTTTCGGAGCACTCGTGACCATTCTCGCATTCTTCGTGCGAAGTCGGCTAGCCACAGGTATTATGAGCCGATGAAGTGGCGATTGAAACGACGACAGGATCCCGAAATCGCTCCCGATGAAATATTTCTAGATGCATCAAATACGCCCGACTTTGATCGCAATCGGTTTGAAGGCAGAATAGAACAGCCACTCTCTCGCCAGACCTTCGTCGGACTCGCTTCGGTTCTAGGCCTTTTGTTTTTAGTTCTCATCGTACGCGTGGGATATTTAGAAATTATCCACGGAGCGGCATTTGCCGCAGAGAGCGCGAACAACAGTCTTGAAGCGAGCATCGTATTCGCTCCGCGCGGCATTATTACCGATGTACACGGCACGGTACTTGCCGAGAACATCGCGCGCGATGACGGTTCTATGGGTAGGAGGTATTCTTTGCCGGAGTTCGGCCAAATCATTGGCTATGTATCGTATCCGAAGAAAGATACAAGCGGTGTGTACTACGACACGAGCATGCGTGGCATCGCCGGTTTGGAAGCAGAGTATGACCGTACACTCGCGGGGAAGAACGGACAGCTTCTTGTTGAGACCGACGCACTCGGACACGTGCGGTCACATGGCGTCATCGTGCCGGCAGAGCCGGGGGAAACACTCGTGCTCTCCATTGATGCCGATTTGGAAAAGAAATTCGCGCGTGCGATTTCTGATGTTGTGAGTGAACGGAATTTTATAGCGGGCGCTGGCGTCATTATGGATGTGAACAATGGTGCACTACACGCCATTGTTTCATACCCCTCCTATGACCCGAACGTAATGAGTAATGGGTCGCCATCCGACATCATTGCGAAATACACCACCGACCGCGGACAGCCATTTTTGGATCATGCGGTTCAAGGCGCGTACACACCAGGCTCAATTGTGAAGCCTTTTGTCGCCTCGGGAGCATTGACCGACGGACTCATCACGCCGGCAACTACGATTGACGATCCGGGATTCATTTCATTGCCCGACCCGTATAATCCGGGGAAAAATTTCATCTATAGGAGCTGGAAAGAGCTTGGGTTAATGGACGTACGCAAGGCAATCGCATGGTCCTCAAGCGTCTTTTTCTACGCTGTCGGCGGAGGTTTTGGTAATCAAAAGGGCATGGGCATTGACCGGCTCAATTATTGGTATCAGCAATTCGGGCTCGGCAGTATAACCGGCATTGACCTGCCAGGAGAAGTGAGCGGACGTATCACAACTCCCGCGTGGAAGCGCAGTGTTTTTAACGAGCCATGGTATTTGGGCGATACCTACTTCACCGCGATTGGACAATACGCCATGCAGGTGACGCCGATACAAATGGTGCGCGCAACATCTGCAGTTGCTAACGGCGGGAAATTATTTATTCCGACAATGCTCGCGAATGCTACCCCTTCTTACCGTATCGTTCCCGTTGATGCCGGTGCACTTAACATTGTCCGCGAGGGTATGCGCTTCACGGTGACTGATGCGCTCGCTCAAGCAATCAATATGCCGTATGTGGAAGTTGCGGCGAAGACGGGCACCGCAGAGACCGGCGTACGCAATCAGTACATCAATTCGTGGGTGGAAGGATTTTTCCCCTACGATAATCCGCAATATGCTTTCGTTGTCATACTTGAACGCGGTCCCGCCGGTAGTGGTTCGCAAGCGGTGCATGTGATGGCGCGCCTTTTTGAATCTCTCTATGTTTCCAATTCTCCATATGTAGGCGGTACGGGCGTTACTGTGAGCACCACCACTCCGTAGTGTTATTCTGTGCATATGGATTCAATTGAAGGTGGAATACAGAAACACCCCGCTCCAGTGTCAGAAATAGAGACAGCGGGGAATGCTCCGCAATTTCTAAAAGAGTTCTCTCGTGAAAATTCTCAAGAGGAACGCGATGCTCTTGCAACAGTTATCCGAGAGCGTCACCGGGAACGCGATGCTTGGCGAGAAGAACAGGGGACTCGTCTCGAGGGGAAGGAAACTATAGAAAGCGAGCTTAAAGATCTTCGTGGTCAAATTGAGACCTACAATGGTGAGTCATACCTGATGAAGATCAAGGATTATTTCGCATATCGTAATGTACGAGCAAAGCTTGAAGAGAACAGCAATGCCCTTACAAGAGCAACGGCTGAAGTTGGACAGGGTGAATCAGAAAAGCCTGAGTTCCGTGAAGTTAAGACCCTGCTGGATGATTTTTATGCCGGTGAAAAAGGAAAATGGGCAAAGGCAGGGTCTTCTCCAGAAGATCTACAACAGCAATTAACCGAAGAGCGTCTCTCCGAATTATCGGTGGATGACTATGCGGCTCTCATGCGACGATTCCCCGGTGAGATGGTGACTCACGTAACTCGCCAAGGTATTCGAGACCATGCGTCGAGTTTTTGGCACACCGCTGGAGCCGGACGCAGTGCGAATGGTTTTAAGGACATAGTTGAAGAAGGGCGTTTGCGCTCTTCTCTCGGTATTGCTCTTCAAGAACACTCCAAAGAAGAAGCTATTGCAAAATTCCTACATCTCGATGATTTCAAAACACGAGAGGAAGCACTTATGATGTATAAAAATAAGTTTGATTCTAACCTCGCAACAAGCGACGCATTTGCCGACAATGCGGCCGTGCATGTTGCTTCGGAGAACGTCATGGATGCGATGTATGGTTCCGAACGAGGCAACGAAATTTTTATTGCGTACCCTTCAGCGTATGTCGCGTCGCAATTCAACTACGGTGGTAAAGGAACATTGGCGGATGCCGGGTCAAGTCAACATAACGATAAATGGATTTACACCAAAGATAATGAGGGTATGTCGCTTGATGCAGGTCTGGTGTTCATTCCGGCGGATGCAAAAGTGGATCAAGAGACCGGTTCTCGTTACAAATTAGACAACGAGGGCTCGCCGATTGTCCCGAAACAAAGAATGAACGAAATATTGAGTGCGCGTTTTGATAAGCCCGGTTTCATTCAGACATTCGTTCAGCAATTGCCTCGCGGATTGGAAAATGCATCGGAGCAGGAACGACTAAGCTTAAAGGATGAGGCATTCACTCAATTCGGAATCACTAATCCAGATGCGCGCGAAGCTCTCCTTGATCCGAATTTTATCGACTCTCTTTCAAAAGTGTGGGGACAGGATAACGAACAAGCGACATACGATAAGATTCTGATTGACTATTTTCATGAGCATACTGACAATCCATACGAAGTAGCCGAAGCCTCAATAAGCTCGCAGGAATATTGGGAGCGATATTTTACAGAACACCCCGATCAAAAACCATCAAAAATAGTGTTCTACACTGGCGGCGATCCGTCTCGAGCATTGAATGAATGGCGAGAAAAGAATGGGATTGTGAAGCGAACGGATGATCCGACATACGGATTCTCTGAACACGAAGTGACAGGGAATGCCGTAGAAGCCAACGAGGGGAAGGATCGTTTCGCCGAACTTGCTCGTAAAGTCATTGATGATCGGTTTCCTGAACCTCCCGCGGTAAAGGATTTTGTGTCTGTCGCCCAGACAGCATAAACCGACTGGCTTGCGCATCGCGGGGCTTCAAGTACAATGCACACACCTAACTCATTTTATATGCCCGACACTTTAGATATGGTTCTGTCGCAAGAGAAGTTTGACGAAATGGTGAAGGAGTTGGAGCAATTAAAAACCGTTCGCCGCACGGAGATAGCAAAAAGTCTAGAATACGCTCGCTCGCTCGGTGACCTCTCTGAGAATGCCGAGTATCAAGAGGCGCGCGACCTGCAGGCCGCGACCGAGGAGCGCATCAAGAAACTAGAAGAGTTAGTCAAGCACGCGAAGATTGTCACGGATGGTAAGAAGAAGGACGAGGTGAGTTTCAGCTCTAAAGTCACGATTAAGAAAGAAGACAGCGACGAGACGCACGAATACACTATCGTCGGGAGCGAAGAGGCAGACATGAGGGTAAAAAAACTCTCGCATGTGTCACCACTCGGCGCCGCCCTGATGGGGAAAAAGAAGGGCGACATCTTCACTTTTGAAACCCCTGCCGGCAAGCAGACCTACACTATTGAGAAAGTGGCGTGATACCATACGTGCATGGCACTTGAGGATATTCGTGCTGAACGACTTGCAAAGATTGCTCGTCTTAAAGAAGCAGGCATTGACCCGTATCCTGCGCGCACGAGTCGCTCACATACTATTGAGCAATTTCTCGCAGTACACGTAACACTTGAAAAAGACGAAAGCGTCGTGACAATTGCGGGAAGAGTTCTCTCCATTCGCGAACACGGGGGTTCTATATTTGCCGATCTTTTTGATGGCACAAGCAAAACGCAAGCATATTTGCAAAAAGATGTGATGGGCGAAAAAGAATTTGATGTATTTCGCGATGCAGTTGATCAGAGCGATATACTAGAAGTGTCCGGTGTTGCATACACCACGAAGCGCGGTATGGCATCGCTCCAGGTGCGCAGTTGGAAGATGCTCGCCAAGTCACTGCGCCCCGTACCAGACGAATGGTTCGGGATTAAAGACGAGGATGAACGGTATCGCAAGCGCTATTTGGACATTCTGCTCTCTAAAGATATTGCCGACAGGATTCGCCGACGTTCAAAATTCTGGAATGTTATCCGGTCATATCTGCTCGCACGTGACTTTGTTGAAGTAGAGACACCCGTATTGGAAACGACTACGGGTGGTGCGGAAGCACGACCCTTCACAACGCACCACAACGCTTTAGACATAGACGTGTATCTGCGCATTTCGGTGGGCGAATTGTGGCAGAAGCGACTTATAGTCGCTGGTCTCCCGAAGGTGTTCGAGATAGGTCGCGTTTTCCGCAATGAAGGAATGTCGGCGGAACACGCCCAGGATTATACCGCGTTTGAATTTTATGAAGCGTTCAAGGACTACCAAGTCGGTATGGAAATGGTAACTGATTTGTACCGTACGATTGCCGACGAAGTGTACGGCACGCGCACGTTCTCTATAAAAGGTTTTGATATTGATTTAGGAAAAGAGTGGGAGACATATGACTTCTCTGATTTAATGCGTAAAGAATACGAACTTGATCCGCGAGAGTCGGGACACGATTGGGAATCAGTGTTGAAAGAAAAAAATATTTCATTTGAAGAGGGTATCGGTATCGAACGATTGGTAGATATCGCATGGAAGCACATTCGTAAAACGCTCGGAGGTCCCGGATTTCTCATTAACGTTCCGGTCTATATGGAACCGCTCGCGAAGAAGAACGCTGAAGACCCGCGTGTAGTGGAACGGTTTCAGATTATGCTCGCGGGCTCAGAAATGGGCAAAGGTTTTAGTGAATTGAATGATCCAGTAGACCAAGCCGAGCGATTCGCGAGGCAACAGCAGTTGCGTGATGAAGGAGACGAAGAGGCGCAGATGCCGGACGCCGAATTCGTTGAGGCACTTGAATACGGTATGCCGCCCGCTTTCGGCTTTGGCGTCTCCGAACGCCTTTTCAGCTTTCTTGAAGGCGTTTCCGTTCGTGAGGCCCAGATTTTTCCCCTGATGCGTCCCCGGGGATAATAGTTAACATAAAGGACATTCCGGCCCGAGAACGGGTCAGTTTTCATTATCTCCAGAAACAGGGGATAACTCTATATTGGATGGTGGGGGAAAGTGGCATATAATGCAGGGACGGTTAGCGGAGTGGGAAGCGGGGTCATGGCCGTTCTCCCACGAAACAACCGAAATCATATGTTCCTCGGAGAATACCTGCACTTATTTGATGCGAAAAACAGAATCTCGCTTCCGTCCAAGTTTCGGAAGGATCTCGGCCGCGCGGTAGTGATTACGCGTGGTCTTGACCATTGCATCTTCGTCTATGCGCGTAAGCAATGGGAGAAGGAGGCGGCGCGCTATGCGACGAAGGCGAGCGGCAGTTCTGCTGACCGTGGTCTCGCCCGCCTCTTTCTCGCAGGCTCGTTTGAGGCCGAGGTGGACGGCACGGGTCGTGTGCTCGTGCCAGAAAATTTAAAGTCATTTGCCGGCATTAAAGAAAAAGCCGTCATCGCAGGCGTGGCTGACAGAGTTGAAATCTGGGAAGAAGGTGCGTGGAAGAAATATACGAAAGCGATTGAACGCAATGCAGAAGCGTTCGCTGAAAAAGTATGAGTGAAGCCCGACACGACAGTGTTCTTCTCTCTGAAGTGATGCAGGCGCTTGAGGTGCAAGAGAACGATGTGATAGTGGATGCAACCATCGGCGGAGCGGGACATTTCAGAGCACTTCTAGCTTCGCTTGGCGCCGATGGCGTGATTATAGGGATAGATGCCGACTCCTCTGCAGTGGAACGCGCACGGGCAGTATACGCAGAAGATCGTCGTGCCAATCGACCCGTCGCGCATCTCGTCACCGACAATTTTCGTAACCTCGCCCACATTCTTGAACGGCTTGGTGTGGGCGCGGTCAACAAAATGATTTTTGATCTTGGGTGGAGCGGGTACCAGCTCGCTTCTTCTCGAGGATTTTCATTTTTGAATGATGAACCGCTTTTGATGACCTATAGCGAGGGTGGTCCCTCGACTGGGCTCAGGACAGACGAGACGGCAGCCGATATTGTGAATACCTATTCTGAAGAAGCGCTTGCCGATCTTATCTACACTTATGGCGAAGAGCGATTCTCTCGTAGCGTCGCGCGCGCGATTGTGGACGCGCGCAGGAAGGATCGCATTCTCACCACGGGTGCACTCGTCAAGGCGGTGGAAGCGGGCACCCCGCGCTGGTATCGGGCGCGCAAAACTCATCCCGCGACAAAAACATTCCAAGCGCTTCGCATTGCGGTCAACGACGAGTTTGAGGCGCTGAAAAAAGGTTTGGCAGATGCACTCTCCGCGCTCGCTCCATCCGGTCGTCTCGCGATCATCACCTTTCATTCAAGCGAGGATCGCATCGTGAAAAGCGTGCTACGCGGTGCGGCAGAGGCAGGATACGGATCGCTCTCGCCGAAGAAGCCCATCACGCCGACTCGTGCCGAAATCATTGCGAATCGCCGTGCGCGAAGCGCGAAACTGCGTATCTTTGAACGCGCGCAGGCGGTTCACGAAATAGATGCGACACCTTCACTGACCACTCTTCTTTTGTATGCATAATTTCACTTCACGAATACCGTTCTCACCGACCGCGCTCTCTGGCGGAGCGGTTGCGATACTCGCTCTCGTGTACGTTATGCTCATTGCGGTCGTGATGAGTTATGCAGCACTCACCATAGAATTTTCACAATCCATTCGCAATAATGAATCGACGGTCGCTATGCTTGAATCGACCTATCTCGCGCGCGTTGCCGAGATTACCGCGATTGATTATATCGCAGAGGGCTACGTCAAGCCGATTTCAAAAGTATATGTTCCAGCCGAGAGCGTAACTGCGTTTCGTTAAGAATATGCGCGCGCAGTTCAAAGTTCGTATTCGCATCGTTCTCGCGTGTATAGTTCTTGGGACTCTTCTTATCGTGGGGCGTCTCTATTTTTTGCAAATTGTGCACGGTGCGGACTATGCGCTCAAAGCCGATCGGCAATTCACCTCTGGCGCAAGCGGTCTTTTTGATCGTGGATCCATCTATTTCACGCGCAAGGACGGCTCACTCATTTCTGCCGCAACGCTTGCGACCGGCTTTCTTGTTGCCATTAATCCACAGACGCTTACTGATGTTGATGTCGCGTACACGGCAATTGAAGAAGCATCTTCACGGACCGTGAGCCGTGAGGCGTTCTCCGCCGCTGTGGCGAAAAAGAATCAAGTGTATATAGAAGTCGCACACCGCCTCTCGGACGAGCAGGGTAAAGCACTTTTCGCAAAAAAAATTCCGGGCGTGTACGTGCTTCGCGAACGCTGGCGTCAGTATCCGGG
>JBCLFD010000004.1:0-33211 GCA_038912545.1 Minisyncoccia bacterium
AACTTCAGTCTTGCGACTAATCGCACGTATAAAGATAAGAATGGTCAGAAGCAGGAAACAACCGAATTCCATAACGTCGTCGCATTCGGACGCACAGCAGAGGTCATCGCGCAGTACTGTAAGAAGGGTCGTCCTATCTTCGTTGAAGGTCGTATCACGACGCGCTCATGGGATGATAAAGAGAGCGGAAAGAAGAATTACCGTACAGAAATCATTGTGGAGAACTTCCAATTCGGTGCTGATGGTGGAAAGGGCGGAGGTGGAACGAGCACAAACGTCACCCCCGCCGAAGGCAGATCCGCCTCTGGCGGAAAAAACAGCGAGGAAATTCAGTACCCTGATGAGCAGATTAATCCCGAGGACATTCCGTTTTAACTACAGACTATCAACTACAACCTACTAACTATTTATATATGGCCCACCAAGCTGAACGTGAAGAAATAGAAATTAAGAAATGCATTGACTATAAGGACGTTGCGTACCTGAAGCAATTCACCAATCCGCATGCGAAGATGCTCTCCAAGAAGCGCACTGGCATCCCCGCAGGGAAACAGCGCGATATCATGCAGGCCATCAAGCGCGCCCGCTATATGGCGCTCATGCCCTACGTCTCTGCGTAACAATGTATAATCTGGACATGGAACAACCTTCTAGTCCGGAAAGACCTAAGAAAAAAGGATATTCTATCGAGTATACGAGGCCTCTGATAGAGACTGGAGATGGATATAATCCTGCTATTACATTAACTGATGACATTACTCATGAGCTCATAGCTAAGATAATAAGCGGGCGGGTGTACACGGGCCTTTCTATTTTAGAACATGAGGCAAATAGTCACATAGAAGAATCAAAACAACTCCTCGAAGAAAATTTACATGACGATGACTTGGAGGGTAAGAGGTATGTTGACAACGAGAAGCGTACTATCGCTCATTGGGAGAATCAATTGAAATTGGTACGAGAACTGTGGATTAAAAACAATGATAGATTCAAGATCACAATAGAAAGTTACCTCGATGAGGTTAGAACGTATCCAAACAACCATTCTCTAATGGAGTGTATGGCGTCCTGCATTTTGATACCATTTTCTTCCGAACAAGAACCAGCGAAGTTAATAAATATAGGAGGACATCGATATACTGTCAGTAGTCTTCGAGTGGGAGATACGGAAAAATATTTCCTCACCACAACAGACGCTAAAATGGAAGAAGTAAGAGACAAAGACCAACCAGAATTTATAGGCTATCGCTCATGGTATGAAGGACGTTTTTCGATTGGGCGTTACGACTCTTACTATTCTGATCTGGATCATAAAACTGGAGAAAGAATTGAATCACACAGAATCTATGTGGATGTTCTAGTGCGATCTAAAGATGATTTAGATAGAGCCACGGAATTAAGAGATAGTATTGCAGAGAAAATAAAGACAATGAAGGAATTGGAGATAAAAGAATTCGGGCTTCTTCACGAAGAGAGAACAGATAACGGCTGGGTACCTTAAGTGAAAAGTCTTTTTTCGACCCGTTCGGTGTATTCGCCCGTGTCGGTGTTGATGCGGACGATGTCGCCCGTATTGATAAAGAGTGGGACGTTGACAGAGGCACCCGTGGAGAGTTTCGCGATTTTGGTCCCACCCGAGACGGTATTGCCTTTGACTGCCGGCGGAGCATCAGCCACTTCGAGGTCAACTTTCACGGGGATTTTAATCGTCATTGGCCTGTCTTCGTAGATAAGTACATCCACAAGCGCGTTTTGCGCGAGCCACTGCACGCGGTCGTGCACGATATTTTCTGGGAAGGCAAAACGATTTTTTGCATTGCCTTCTTCCGCGAACCAGCTCTCGCCCTTATTGGTATATAAATAGCGCGCTTGCATGGTACTCACGTCCGCCTCGCTCACCGTCTCGTTCTGATGGAAGGAAATTTCAACCACTTTGCCCGAGACGAGATGGCGAAGCTTCGTTTGATTGACCGGCTTCCTCTGTTGCATACGAAAGATGTGCGCCGAGAGCACATCGTACGGCTCACCGTTATAGGTGATGATTGTTCCAGAAAGTATTTCGTTGTAAGATAATATTGCCATATTATCTTGCTCCCTGCGTGCGCTCGAACAAACATCTGAAAACAGACATTTGATTCTCGCTTACTTGGTAGTAACTAAGAATAGCCATATGTAGTTATAAAAATTACCGCAAGACGCGGATTCGTGTATGCTAGCAGACATAATGGCTTTATCAAGTTTTAGAGATGATGTCGGCTCATTGACAGATGCCGAGGTACTCGCGCGTTCACGCAGAGAACCCTCGCTTTTTGCCGAACTGGTCCGTCGCTACGAAGCGCCACTCCTGCGCCGGGCGCGCACGGTGTTGCACAGCAAAGAGGATGCTGAAGAGGCCGTGCAAGACGCCTTCACGAAGATGTATCTCTATGCCGACAAGTATCATGCGCAAGAGGGAGCGAGCTTCTCTTCATGGGCGTACACGATTTTGAATCGGGTCGCGTATACAAAATATACGACGCGTCGTAAACAAGGGAGCCAGCGCGTTGAGTTGGAAACAGAGCATTATGAATCTCTACCGGACTCCCGCGCCGAATTCTTAGAAGATTTATCCATCAGAAACGAAGTACTCGCTGCGCTCGCGAAACTGCCTGAAACCGCGGCAAAAATCCTTCGGTTGCAGTTTATTGAAGGGAAGACGCAGGAGGAGATAGCGGAGAGTGAGCAGCTCTCTATCCCTGCGGTGAAAACGCGGGTGCACCGCGCGAAAAAACTTTTCAAAGAAGCATACGATGATCAACAAATACTATGAATCCCGAAACTAACATTGAACGCGTCGTCATGCGCAGGGTGCGTCTCATACGCATTCTTGCACTCATCATCTCAACAGCGATGCTAGCCGTACTTACGGCAGTTGCTGCGCTCTGGGGCATTGGCAGGGAAGTGTGGGTCGCGCACGTCTTCCAGAACATGCCATCAATGAGTAATATCGGCGCGCTTCTCAATTTCTGGGTCTCGGCGTTTCTTAATACGCACCTTATCGTTCAGGCGCTCACGGTACTCACATTCATTTCGCTTCTCTTCCTCGCCCGCGAGACCACCCGCTTCCTCGTCTCTTTCTTCACCCCCATCCGCGCCTAGCCATCCGCGAGTTTTTCTTTAATTTGTTTGAGGAGGGTTTTGGCGATGTCTTTATTCTCGCGGAGGTATACTCGGGTGGCGTCGTAGCCCACTGCGAGCTTAACCTCGCCCATCTTGTAGGTGGCGCCTGCCTTCTCAATGATACCGAACTTCTCGCCGAGCGCGATAAGCTCGCCTTCACGGCTGATGCCCTCATTGTATAGCAGGTCGAATTCGGTTGTTTTGAACGGTGCCGCGACTTTATTTTTCACCACCTTTACACGCACGCGGCCGCCGACTACCTCTTCGCCCTTCTTAATGCTCGCGATGCGTCGGATATCAAGGCGCACCGAGGTATAGAACTTAAGCGCCTTACCGCCTGGAGTTGTCTCCGGGTTGCCGAACATCACGCCAATTTGCATGCGAATTTGGTTGATGAAGACGATGATGGTCTTGCTCCGCGCCACGATGGCGGTCAGCTTGCGTAGTGCTTGGCTCATCAGGCGCGCCTGCTTGCCGACATGCTGTTGGCCCATCTCTCCCTCAATTTCGTCTTTCGGAGTGAGCGCCGCGACCGAGTCAATGACGATGATGTCAACATTCCCGCTTCGCACGAGCGATTCCACGATGTCTAGCGCCTGTTCGCCATTGTCCGGCTGGGAGATAAGAAGCTCGGCCAGCTTCACACCGATTCTGCGTGCATACTCAGGATCAAGCGCGTGCTCGGCGTCAACGAAGGCCGCGATACCGCCGGCTTTTTGCGCTTCGGCGACTATATGTAGGGCGAGCGTTGTCTTACCTGAAGATTCAGGGCCAAAAATTTCAATGATACGCCCGCGAGGGACTCCGCCTACGCCAAGCGCCGCATCAAGTCCAACGGAGCCGGTTGAAATGACCGGAATTTTCTGTGGCACACCGGCGCCAAACGTGGTGATTGATTCGTCGCCGAATTTCGTGCGTATTTCTTTCAGCGCTTGATCGATTGACTTTTGCTTCTCGCTTTTATCAGCGGTTGCCGCAGTGATCGTCTTCAAGATCTTTTCTTTTTTTGGTTTTCCGAATGCCATAGGGATT
This sequence comes from Minisyncoccia bacterium, assembly GCA_038912545.1. Taxonomy (GTDB): domain Bacteria; phylum Patescibacteriota; class Minisyncoccia; order Phycocordibacterales; family Phycocordibacteraceae; genus C7867-001. The sequence continues at coordinate 4,192 of JBCLFD010000004.1, forward strand.
AATTAGGGTACAAAAATATTCCGCACAGCGGTTACCGTCCTGCCGAAGCGGTCAATAGCCGTAAAGGTAAGTATAGACCCCCCGCGAGGAAACGTCAGTACCGTCGTAAAAGCACCGTCTTCTGCACGAAGCACGGGAGCTCCGTTAACCGTTAACTCGGCAGAGCGTCTTGCGATACCCGAGACGCTCACGATACCAGACGGATAGGATGCGTAATCAATAGGAGAGATGATAACGAGCGAGGGTCCAACAATGAGCGGCCACGCTTTTACAAGACCGTAAGTAAGAACACCGACGAGTAAGATAGCCAAGACGTACCGGAACATAATTAGAAGCGCGCGTCTTCCTCGCTACTCGCAATATCGGGGTTCGTCGGCTGGCGGAGTGTGTCGGCATTTCGTGTGAGTATCTCGCGCGGCTTGCTTCCGTCGGCGCCGCCGATGACCCCGCGTGCTTCAAGCACATCCATCAGACGCGCCGCACGCGAGTAACCAATCTTCAACTTACGTTGAAGGTACGAGGTTGAGGCGCGTCCGGCTTCTTCAACCGCCCGTTTCGCGTCTTCATACAAGTCGTCGTCAATTTCGTCATAGTTGGCGAAGTCGCCATTCGCCAGACCAATCACATCATTTGGCTCAATCACAGTCCCGTTTGCATTACCGAAGTCAATGCTCGTCAGGTCGCCCGCATTGTGACTCTTGATATAGTGCGCGACCTTCTTCACCTCGTCTTCGGAGATGAATGCCGTCTGGATGCGCACGGGCTTTTGCATATCGCTGGACAGGTAGAGCATATCGCCAGCGCCGAGGAGCGTTTCTGCGCCCGCGCCGTCAAGAATCGTTCGGGAATCAATCTGCGAATTGACCTGGAACGCGAGCCGCGTCGGCACGTTCGCTTTAATAAGCCCGGTAATGACATTGACCGACGGGCGCTGGGTTGAAATCACGAGATGAATACCGACCGCTCGCGACATTTGCGCGAGCCGGACGATGCCGGCCTCAAGCTCGCGCGGATAGGTATGCATAATATCGGCGAGCTCATCAATCACGATGATGATAAACGGCAGTGCCTCGGGCATATCAGAGTCGCCTCGCTTCTTCGCCGGCTCAAAGACGGTGGCGTGGTATGAATCTATGTCGCGCACGCGCTTTGCCTCCAGGATGTTATAGCGTCGCTCCATTTCCTTTGCCGCCCATTTGAGCGAGAGAATCGTTTTCTTCGGATCCGTAATGACCGGGGTCAGGAGATGCGGAATCCCGTTATACATCGTGAGTTCCACGCGTTTCGGGTCAATCATAATAAAACGCAGTTGATTCGGGCCGTTGCGATAGAGGAGCGAGATGATAATCGCATGTAGGGCGACACTTTTACCCGAACCCGTCGCGCCTGCGACAAGCGCGTGCGGCATTTTTCCGATGTTCAGATACCGCGGCGTGCCGGCGATGTCGCGCCCGAGCGCGGCGAGAAGCGGCTTAGTGCTCGCGTTCCACTCGGGCGCATTGAGGAGACCTCCGAGTCCGACCAGCGCCTTGGTCGTATTCGGCACCTCAATGCCGACGAGCGACTTGCCTGGAATCGGCGCTTCAATGCGGACTGGATGCGCCGCGAGCGCGAGCTCCAGATTGTTCGCGAGCGACACGATTTTGGAAAGGCGGACGCCCTCGGCGGGCTTCACCGCATAGCGCGTGACGGTCGGGCCCACCGACACCTCGTCCATTTCAAGATCAATGCCGAAGTTTTGGAACGTGCGTTTGATGATATTCGCATTCGCTTTAATGTCGCCGACGCCCGGCCGTCCGCGGTCGGAACCGAGAATGGAGAGTGGAGGCGGATTATATTCGGCATCATAATTCATGATACCCACTGCAGTTCTCTGATTTCCGCCAATAGGCGCGCCTCTGGCGGACTGGTTGAACACATTCACTACCGGTTCGTGTTCAAGTTCCGGCTCTATCGGTTTGTCATCCGCGACCTCTTCTTCGTCAAACGGCACGCCGACTACATCGCTAAACTCCTCTTCTTCAGCGCGCGGGTGGCGCAGGCGCGACCAGAGCGAGAAGATGTTTTCGGTCATCAGCGCCGCAAGCGCTTCAATGTCGCTCACGATTGCAACACCGACCGCGAGCGTCGCGATGAGGAGTACGAATGCGCCCCAGAAGCCGAAGAACCCGGAAAGAATATCGCCAAACCACGTGCCCGCCATCCCGCCGAACGTCGCTTCAGGGAAGAGTCCGACGAAGGCAAGCACCGATGCGGAGATAACAATGAGTCCAGACGCGGTGAGAAGCGCAATGGTCGGCCGACCGAATCCTGCGTAGAAACCAACGGCGATAAGTGCAATCGGTAATGCGAATGCGCCTATACCGACGATAGTGTAGGCGAAGGTGAACACCACTTTGCCGACCGGCCCCGCTCCGTCGAAGATAGCGAGCGCAAGCAAGACGCCCACAGCAATGAGAACAATCGCAGAGGACCAGCGGATGAGCGCGTCGTACTCCCGTACTTCTTCTTCTCTACCCTGTGCGCGGCGACGAGCCATAATATGTGTATTGTATCACGGCACTTGCGTGCGAACGGTACAGACGTATAATGTCTTATACGATATGGGACAAGAATCAACAAATAAAGGTCACGAGATAGATATAAGACATCTATCAGTGAAGAATAAAGAGTATCATGATATTGATTTTGTCCTAGAAAAAAGCATATTTGCAAACATATTTGAAAAGGACATACGCCGTGTCTTTATATATAAAAAGGCAGAACGACTCGCCAAAGCCATCCATCTTATCACTCCGGCATTCGTCGAATCCCCGTCGTTACGAAACCGAATTGACGCTATCGCTATAGGACTTATTGATTCAGCTATACTGCCGTCTGGCACAGCACGCACCGCGCTTTCACGCGAACTGCTCGCGCTCTCAAGCATTCTTTCTATTGCGCGTACGGGAGGATTTCTTTCACAAATGAATACGAATCTTATCACACACGAAGCTCATATTCTGCTTCAAGAAGTAGCAACCTACGAAGAACCTCGTTTATCTCTTGACGAGGTACCGACTCTCTCCGGAATTGCTCGCCAAGCGCAGTCCGCCGCGCCTTCTTCAAAAATTCGTAAAACGCATTCCGCCGAAGGCGGATTCGCCTCTGGCGGAAAAGAACATATAGGACACAAAGCAGAAGTAACGGACACAAAGTTAAAGGACAGAAGAGAAGGCATACTGTCCGTTATAAGAAGCAAAGGCAAGGCTAGCATAAAGGACATTTCTATGATTATTCGTGGCGTTTCTGAAAAGACGATACAGCGCGAACTTCAAGCACTTGTAGAAGCTCGCCTTATATCAAAACAAGGAGAAAGACGCTGGACCAGATATTCAATAATCTAGGCCAAAATTTTGGAGGAGTTGACCCTGTTTGTCGTATTTGATAGTATATATGCGTGCTGTTATCCACAGGTATAGAACAGAGAAATGCTTGTTCCTGCTGTATACTTGTTTTTAGTCCCAACAGGGGACATATGTTCTTCAACCTTTGCCAACTAACCCAGGGCACGCAGGTCGATACCGCGTGGCGTGGGTCAGTATGATTGAAAGTGCGTTCACTTCAAACTTAAATTAATCATGTGCTCCTAAAATAATTAATAATTGTTATGCAAACAGTAACTACAAAAGCACGAATGAAAGTCGCGGCAGTAGCGACCGGACTCGCGATGGCGACATCAATGCTCGCATTTGCGCCTATGGCGCATGCAGCGTTGACGAGCTCGCAGGTCGCGGCCATCGTCTCGCTTCTTCAGTCGTTCGGTGCAGACGCATCAACGATCGCAAACGTTCAGGCATCGCTCACGGGCGGTACGCCTGTAGCGACTCCGGCCCCATCGACTTCTTTCACGAGAAATCTGACGGTCGGTTCAACAGGTGCAGATGTAACAGCGCTCCAGGACGCGCTTAAGGCGGGCGGTTACATGACAGCTAACGCGACGGGTTACTTCGGTGCCCTCACGAAGGCTGGCGTTACAGCTTGGCAGACGGCTAAGGGCATTTCGCCTGCAGCCGGCTACTTCGGCCCTATCTCGCGCGCGGCATTCGGCGGCGTCTCGACGACTCCAACGACTCCAACGACTCCAACGACTCCGGGTACGACTCCGATTACGGGCAATGGCCTCAAGGTCTGGCTCGCATCGGATTCGCCAAATAACATTGCACTCGTCAACAGTCAGTCAGCTGGTGAGCTCGCGAAGTACACCTTCTCGAACCCAACTGCTTCTGATATAAAAGTGACGAACGCAACGTTCAAGCGTATCGGCGTTTCAACTGATGCGTCTCTCTCAAACGTCTACCTCTTTAGCGGTGAGACTCGTCTTACCGACCCAGCAGGTATCAGCAACTCGACATTCAACTTCAATGACACCACTGGCCTCTTCACAGTCGCCGCTGGTGCTACGAAGACGATTTCAGTTCGCTCTGATATCGCCTCTGGCGCAGACGGCCAGCAGATAGGCGTTCAGCTTATCTCGCTTGCTTCAAACGGCACGCTTGATTCAAGCGTTTCGTTCCCCGTGAGTGGCTACACCCAGACGGTTTCTTCTGCAGCAGTTGCAGCAGTTCTTCTCGGTACAGTCACTCCAACCGCAGGTGAATTCGCACCGGCAACAGACACGACGGTCTTCCAGTCAACAGCAACAGTTTCGACTCGCGCTGTCTGGCTCAGGGCAGTCACGTTTGAAAACCGCGGTTCAACCGTTGATGCGGACTTCCAGAACATTAAGCTCCTCGTACGCGGTACGCAGGTCGGCGCAACAATGTCTGGAACAAGCGGAAAGAAAATCACCTTTGACCTCTCGGCCTCTCCAGTTCGCCTTGAGACAGGTGCACACGAACTTCGCCTCACTGCTGACATCGTCGGCGGTTCAGGTGAGACCTTCGACTTCCAGATTCGCCGTGCAGTTGACCTTCGCGTCATCGATGTAGACCTCAATGCAGGTATTACAGCGACTGGCCCGCTCTCAGCATTAGCAGCGAACGATGTTGAGGGCGTCGCTCTCTCGATTACTCGTGCAGCAAACTCACCAACCGCGAACGTTGCGATTGACGCAACAAGCGTGAAATGGGCAAGCTTCGAGTTCCGCGCAACAGGCGATGACCTCAAGGTTGAGCAAATCACCGTTGACGCTGACCCATCTTCAGGTAGCGGTCTTGATAACGGTAAGGTCTTCTTGAATGGTGTTCAGATTGGCTCTACCCAAGACATCGTAAGTGCCGGTACAACGTTATTCACCTTCGGTTCTCAGATGGTTCTCGCTCGCGGTACCGTAGCAGTTGTAGACATCTACTCCGATGCGAAGCAGGCTGACGGCACATCAATTGCAGCAAATGCAACGGTTGACGTCGGTGTCTCGGTTGTTGTCGCTGACACAGAAGGTGTTAAGTCAGGCGATCGTATCGCTAATGCCATCACTGAAGTTGAAGGCAACAGCATCACTGTTTCCTCATCTTCTCTCACCGCAACGAAGTTCTCTGGTTACAGCAACCAGACGATTATCGCCGGTACGAATGATGCAAAAATCGGTGCCTTCACTCTCTCTACCGGTTCTACGGAAGGGGTGAATGTGAATACGATTGTTGTTGCCTTCGCTTCCGCGGTTACTGCAACGATGACTGATCTCCGCCTCGTCGATAATGCGACGGGTGTCCAGATCGGCTCGACAAGGACCTCGGTTGGTACATCGAACTCGTTCTCAGTCAGCGTGGTTAATCTCGCAGCGTCTGGAACGAAGACGATTAATGTCATCGCAAACGTGAAGTCCGGTGCCGGTGCCGGTGCAATTCCTGCAACGACTGTCACGACTTCAACAGGCGGTATCGGTGCTATCACGGGTAACTCGGTAACGGTTGCTTCGGCTCCAACACTCCAGACGATTACAATCGGCTCGGCAGTGCTCACCGCTGAGGTCAACACTGGTTCTACCCCTGACGAAGTGAACGTTATCGCAGGTTCTGCAGAAGTGAAGGTCGGTTCATTCCGCTTCACCTCTCAGTTCTCTTCGTATACCGTTCAAGAAATCTTGGTGAAGATTCCAGCAAATGCCGCGACGAGCGTTACGGCTGTTACCCTTAAGTGGACGGGCGGTTCTGCAACGCAGGCCCTCACCCTCTCAAGCGGTGCACAGACGCACGCAACGGCGACCTTTACTGGTCTCACCTTCGAGGTCCCAGTGAACACTGACACAAACCTCGATGTCTACGTAGGTATTCCTACCGTGGCTTCAGGTGCAACGTCAGGTTCAGCTATCTCAGTCTTGCTTGACGGAGACGAGGGCTTCAGGGCCGTCGACTCCTCAGGCACTTCTGACACAACTCTTACCAGCTCCGCTGACCTCAACTCAGCAGCAGGCGGTAAGGGGACGGTGTTTGTCAGGAAGTCGATTCCGACCATGTCGGCTGTCGCGCTTGACACCTCTGTACTCTCCGCTGGCTCAAACAAGGCCATCGCGCGCGTAAAGGTGACGGCAGACGCAGGAGGTGACATCAGCTGGAACAAGATTGTCTTCACGGTCTCGAAGACGACTGGTATCACGCTTGGTGCAACCACGACGGTTCAGCTCTTCGATGGCGCAAATGCTGTCGCGGGTGCCTTCGCAACTACGACTGCCACGACGCTTATCAGCGGTCTCGATATGTTCGGGGCAGCTACGTCCGGAGTCATCGTATTTGACCCAACCAGCGAGCAACAGATTGCCGCAGGTACCTCAAAGACGTATGAGCTCCGCACGACGGTTGGCGGTCTTGCTGCAAACAGCAACACCCTCGATGTCTCAGTTGCAAATCCTACGACTTCGGTCTCAACGGCTGCTGCATTGACCATCGGTGCAGTTAAAACCTCGCTGGTGTCGCTTATCTGGTCTGATCGCTCGGTTATCAACGCCGTCCACTCTACTACTACAGCAGACTGGACCAATGATTACCTCGTCAAGACACTTCCACTCACGGTCGGTAACCTCTCGGTTACTATCTAATGAGTTAGTGTTACAGGAAGTTCCTGATTATAAATCAGAGCATCCTCCAGCTAGGAAATTGGCCTAGCAACACAAAAACCGCCCCTTCGGGGGCGGTTTTTGTGTTTTTGTATCACGCTCTACATCGTGGTATTCTCTCGAATATATGTACAACACACAAAAACAGTGGGCAGTGGCTATCGTCTCCGTCATTGTCGTTGGGGTGGTCGTCTTCCTCATGCAGAATAAAAAAGAGGTGACGGTGGCGCCAGACACAGCAGAACAAGAGGCACGGGTGCAGGAAGAGCAGTCTCGAAAAGAGCAGGGAGGAGAGACAGAAGTTGTGGTACAAACAAAGCCCGTCAAGGCATTTACGTTCCCTATACATACACAAGATTCAATCAAAAACTGGTCTTTCATTGGCTCATATACGGGGAACGATGTACTTATTGCAAAAGCAGTCGCAGACACCACTTTCCTGAAAAATCTTGTGGGGAAGGGGGAGTACAGCGACTACGACCTCTATATAGGTATCGCGAACAATAACGCGTTTCTTGGAGACGGAGCCCGTGCGTATGAGTATTACAACAAAGCAATTTCAGAGAACAGAGCGCGCGCCATTGCTTATCTGAATCTCGGTAATCTGATGGAGAAACTTGGCGCTCTCCACACCGCATATGACGCGTATACACGAGCATCCACGCTTGAGCCAGACATTGCTCAGTACAGTAGCGCTCGAAACGACTTCCTCTCTCGTCACCCAGAGTTCATAGCGTCATAACCATCAGCAATGAGAACTATAGAACGCGTATGTCCTTGGCTCCTGCTCGCGCCGGCGGTCCTCCCGCTTCTGTGGTGGGGTGGACTACTCTACCCCTTTCTCGTCCCGAAGACACTTGCACTCCGCGGACTCGGCATCGCGACGCTCGCAACGCTGGTCTACCTCGTTCTTAAGGGACAACCTTTCTTTTGGCATAGATTGCGTCGCGCAGTCGCGTGGATTCCGGGAGCTCTGCTCTTCGTGGCATACCTTGCTTCAGCGCTCGGCGTAGATTTCTCCATGAGCTTCTGGTCGGTGTTTAATCGCGGAGATGGATTGCTGACACTCACTGTCATTGTCGGATATTTTTATTTCATTCTTGTTTCGGCATCTCGCGATTTACTCTCACGGCTTCTCAAAATCGTTGCAGTTGTGGGGACCATCGCCGCTCTCATCGGTTTATTGCAGTGGCTTGGATATGTGTTTGGTTTCGAAATCCCACTCCTCCCGAGCGGCGCCGGTCGTGTCGGCGGCCCGCTCGGGAATGCCGCCTTCTTCGCTGGGTATCTCGGGCTCACGGTTTTCGCCACGCTCGCATCCATTCCCGATTGGAATTCGCGTACGGTGCGCCGCTTGATGTACTACAGCGCGGCTCTGCAAGCACTCGTCGCGGTACTCACTGCGACGCGAGGTACCATTCTCGCCTTTCTCGTCACGGGAACGCTCGGACTTCTCTACGTCGCTTTTCGCAAAGCGGAGCCGGCAAGCATTTCGGCGAGCGTAAGACTTGGCCTAGCGGCCCGGAGCGCTCTCGCCGAAATGTTTGCCGGTGGAGCTCACTGGGCCCGCATCGCGCTAGTTGCACTCATCGTTCTCGCAGGCCTTTTTATCGGATTCCGAGACCAACTCTCGCAATCTTCATTTGAACCCATTCGTCGCATCGCATCCATCTCGCTCACCGATGCGACGGTCTCCAGCCGACTTTTCATTTGGCAGAATGTCTCTGTTGAGGCACTCAAGTCCCCACTGCTCGGCGCGGGCGCAGAGCACATCGCACCCCTCTTTGACCGTGTGTATGACCCGACGCAGATTCTGGAACAATGGTTTGACCGCACCCACAATTCTTTTCTGGATTACTTCGTCCAGTACGGCTTCATAGGTCTCGCGCTCTACCTCGCACTTCTCATCGCCTTCGGCGCGAGCGCCATCAGATTGTTTCGTGCGGGCGACGAGCGAGGGTTCTATCTCACTCTTCTCGTAGTTGCGTACGCCGTTCAAAATTTCTTTGTCTTTGATACGGCAGTTACTCTCTGGCTTCTCGTGGCACTCTTCGCTGTTCTCCTCGCACAGGAAGACGAATCAAAACAAGGTTCAACCTTGTTACAAGGTCTGTTCCAAGGTCGAACCTTGCCGCCGTCTGTCGGCGTAGTGCTTGGATTACTTCTGCTCCTGCCTCTCTGGTGGGTCGTTGCGAAACCTCTTGTCGCCGACTATTACTTGGCGCAAGGATATTTGTATCAAATTACGGACGTACATCAATCAATTTCTTATTTCAAAAAAGGCCTCGCTCTTGATACATACGCAGACCTTGAATACGGCTACACAGCCTATGATATGTACACCGCAAACCAAGCGAAATATCTGACGGGGGCGAACCGAGTCGCAGCATATGAATATGCACGCGGTGTGCTCGTAGCGAATTTCAAGCGATATTCCTATGACACCCGCACCGCCATCTATCTGGGGCACGTGTACGACACCGCCCCTCCTGGAGTCACCGTTAATGAGAATGACGAGCTTTCGGTCTTGGCGCACGCGGTAGAGCTGTCGCCGAAGCGCGCTCAGCCCTACTACATACTCGCCAATATATTTCTTAAAAAGGGCGATGCAACAACGGGTGCCGAGCGAACTGCTTTATATAAAAATGCAATTACCGGACTTGAAGCGTATTCAAAAACGGTTCCGATGCTTTCAGAACCGCACTACATTGTTGCCAACTTGTATTTTGTTCTTGGCGACCGCGCGAACGCTGCGCGCGAAGCCGCTCTCGGTCTCTCGTCATATCAGGGCGATGCCGACGTCGCGAAACGCGCCGTGAAATATTATCTCGGTGTTGAAGATTGGCCGAATGTCGTTCGCTTTTTCTCCGATATTGTTGGCGAAGAGTCAACTGATTATCCGACATGGTACGATTTGGCGAAGGCGAAGTATCTCGCAAACGATTTTGCGGGAGCCGAAGAAATCGTCATTATGCTCCGACAGAAATCCCCAGGACTTATTGAAACCGACCCCGCATTCTTCTCCGCCATCACCATCTATGAACAATCAAAAAAATAACCCCGACGCCTTCGATCGTGGCCCCGACTTCAGACGTCGTGGAAACAAACTGCCGTTTTTTATTGAGTTTGTAAAGTTCACGAGTGGGTTCGCCGTCATTGTCGTCATCGCTCTCATTGCTCTTAAAGCCGCCGCTTCCGCAATGCAGTAATTTTGGCGTTTTTTGTTGTTTCAATTTTTAACCTATAGGCCAAAAATGTGGACATCCGATGTCCTAACATTCTACTTTTCACTTTACCTTACTATCGTCTATAGGATAAAGTAAGGTACAGTTGCATTTCGGTGCGATTCTGATAATGTAGTTTTTGTACGAACCGAAGACAGTGGGTGGAACATCCTGAGCGCAAGCGAAGGACCGAACCGTAAATCCTGCCGAGGCGACCCGTCACACTTCAGCAGTGTGGCGGGGAAATTCTCCTTCCAAGTTTGTATGAATTATTAACGTATGGCTATATCAAAAACAAAAAAGAGCGAAATACTCGCGAAGCTCGCGGATGTGCTTAAGGAGGCGACGTCTATTGCGTTTGTCGGCTTTAACAAGCTCACCGTGAAAAACGCTTCGGCGCTTCGCGAGACGCTGAAGAAGGCGGATGTGAAGTATTACGTCGCGAAGAAGACCCTACTCCGCCTTGCTCTCAAACAACAAGGCTACGAAGGGCAAGCTCCTGAGCTTCCCGGAGAAGTAGCAATCGCGTGGACGACGAGCGATGTCATCGCTCCGTCGCGCGGTATCTATGACTTCGGCAAGAAGCTGAAGGGCGCGCTCGTCCTGCTGGGCGGCGTATTCGAGAACGCATTCGCCGACAAGGAGCAGATGACGGCAATCGCTACCATCCCACCAATGCTCGTACTGCGCGGAATGTTCGTGAACGTCATCAATAGCCCGATTCAGGGGCTCGTCGTCGCGCTCGATCAAATTACTAAAAGTAAGCAGTAAGCAGTAAGCAGTAAGCAGTAAGCAGTTTTGAAATTTCAGACTGCATACCGCCTTCTGCCTACTGCCTACGTATAAAACAAATACTATGGCAGATGAAACGACAGTAACAGCCACGGAAGCGACAGTTGAAGCGCCGGTTGGAATACCGTCCAAGTTTAAGAAGCTCGTAGAAGAGGTTGAGGCGATGTCCGTTCTCGAACTCTCCGAGCTCGTGAAAGTGCTGGAAAATAAGTTTGGTGTCTCCGCAGCCCCGACGTTAGCAGTCGGGGCCCCGACCGCAAGCGTCGGGGAAGAGACGAAGTCCACCGCAGACGTGGAACTCACCGAAGTCGGTGCCTCTAAAATCGCCGTCATTAAGGCGGTGAAAGAAGCGCTCGCTCTCGGACTCAAGGAGGCGAAGGATCTCGTTGACGGCGCGCCTTCAATGTTGAAGACCGGCATGAAGAAGGAGGATGCCGCAGAGCTCAAGAAGAAGCTTGAAGCAGCAGGTGCGAAGGTGACACTCAAATAACCTTATTATTACGACACAAAAAGCGCTCCTTCGGGGCGCTTTTGCGTTTCTCCGCGCCACCCCTTACACTAGCGATGACCTATGGAACCACTCGCCAAGCTCTTCGGCTTTCCGGCACGCCTCAAAATGCTCCGTCTTTTTATATTTAATCAAGACACCAATTTTTCGGTTGAAAGTATTGTGAGACGGACCAAGCTTTCTAAAGAAGCCGTTCGCAGTGAGCTCGCAGATTTAATTTCTGCTCGCTTTTTACGGAAGAAGGGGACACACACGGCGACGCGATATCAGACCAACCCGCGATTCCCGCATCGCGAAGCTTTGGACACGTTCATTCGCGAGACGACAATCTTAAGTCCTAAACACATTGTTACGTCGCTGAAGAAGGCGGGAGCGCTACGGCTCGTTGTGCTCACCGGACTCTTCACTGGTATTCTTGAACCGCAGATTGATCTCCTTGTCGTGGGGGACCATTTGAACGAGCGGACACTCGCCTCGGCCGTACACTCGCTTGAAGCCGATTTGGGGCGCGAAATCCGCTACGCATTTTTCACTACCGCCGACTTCCGCTACCGCCTCGGTATCTATGACCGCCTTTTGAGGGACATTTTTGACTATCCACACCGCCTCCTGGTGGATAAGATAGGGCTCTAAAAGGGGGTATACTTATCACAGGTGCTTTCTGCATAGTTTATTAGCCGCATAAATATAGCGTTATCATCATTATGTATTTCACTACATGGGCAGATTCTCTTAGTAATTCATTCCAGAACTTATTCTATGGAGTTGTGGCGTTCATTCCTAATTTAGTTGTTGCCGTAATCATCTTCATCGTCGGCTGGCTCATCGGCGTCGGCGTTGGACGCGTCGTTTCGCAGATTATTGCTTCTATGCGTGTTGATCAGGCACTCCGTTCAACCGGTCTTGAACGATTGGTTAACCGCGCGGGCTTCCAGCTCAACTCGGGTGCGTTTCTCGGATTCCTCGTTGAGTGGTTCTTCATCATCGTCTTCTTGGTAGCATCGCTCCAAGTGCTTGGGCTCACGCAGGTGAATGACTTCTTGACGACCGTTGTGCTCGGCTATCTCCCGCAAGTCATTGCTGCATCGCTCATCCTGCTCGTCGCGGCGGTCGTCGCCGAATCTGCGGAGCGTGTCGTTGTTGGCAGTGCCAAGGCCGCGTCGCTCCGCTCTGCGGGCTTCATCGGCAAGGTGACTCGCTATGCCATCTGGATATTCGCGATCCTTGCCGCGCTTGCACAGCTGAACGTTGCTACCGCGTTTGTACAGACTCTCTTTACGGGTGTGGTTATCGCAATCGCTCTCGCGATCGGCCTCGCCTTCGGGCTTGGCGGTCAGCAGTCCGCATCTCGGTATCTGGACCATCTTCAGTCAGAGATGAAGGACTAGTTCGTCTTTTCCCTGCCTGCAGGCAAGACAGGTTCTTAAGCAAGCGTCCCGGCCTAGCCGGGGCGCTTGCGCTTTATAGTGGCCTCCTCTATACTCTTTCTACGTGTCTACGAACCGAAAATCTTTAACCAAAGGAGCGGATAGGCCGTAAGGCCGCGCGCGTTTAAAACGCACGAAACCGCCCCCCCCCCCGGGCGGTTTTCGTTTCAAAGGGACATGGGAATCTTTGACATACGAAATCCCGTTAGAGACAAGAACTTTCAAGTTCTGGCTTGCTAAAGCAAGCGTCTCTAACGGGACGAATAACATAGGTAAAAATGTCCAGCACTAATCTTTAGTGCTGGATGAAATTGTGCTGTTTAGAGTTCCGCACGAGAGATAATAAGAGTGCACGGTGGATGCCTTGGCCTAGGACGGCGAAGAAGGACGCGACTAACCTGCGAAAAGCTTCGGGGAGGCGGTTTGTAGCCTGTGATCCGGAGATGTCCGAATGGGGAAACCCTACAGTTTTGAACTGTAATCCGCGGGGTAACGCCTGCGCGATGCGAACTCGGGGAAGTGAAACATCTCAGTACCCGAAGGAAAAGAGAACAATATGAGTTGTGTTCTCTTCAAGCATTATGTTTGTTTGAAGGGAACACAACTCGCGTGATACCCTGAGTAGCGGCGAGCGAAAAGGGAAAAGCCCAAACCAGAGTCTTCGGACGCTGGGGTTGTAAGATGTGAACGTCCCGATTTATCGGGAGAAGAGTCACAAAATGTCTATATAGCTGAAGCTGCTGGGAAGCAGCACCCTAGAGGGTAATGGTCCCGTAAGCGAAATGTAAGACATCTCTTGTTCATATTCTTGAGTAGTTCGAGACACGAATAGCTCGAATGAATCTGCCGGAACTAACCGGTAAGGCTAAATACGTCCTATGACCGATAGTGAACTAGTACCGTGAGGGAAAGGTGAAAAGAACCCCGAGAGGGGAGTGAAATAGAACTGAAACCGTGTACTTACAAAGGGTCGGAGCCCGTCACACTTACAAGTGTGGCTGGGTGACGGCGTGCCTATTGAAGAATGAGCCGGCGAGTGTATGTATCTTGCGTAGCTAAGCCCTTCCGGGGCGGAGCTTAAGGGAAACCGAGCGTGAATAGCGCGATTGTAGGATACATACGACCCGAAACCAGATGAGCTTGCCATGAGCAGGGTGAAGTTTGTCGAAAGACAAATGGAGGCCCGAACCCGTGAGTCGTACAACGCTCTGGGATGACTTGTGGCAAGGAGTGAAAAGCTAATCGAATCTGGAAATAGCTGGTTCTCTCCGAAACAGCTTTTGGGCTGGCGTTGCGATTACGTGCGCGTGGGGGTAGAGCACTGGAAGGGGTCAACAGGGAGCAATCTCGTGACTCCTATCAAACTCCGAATACCACGCGCTCCGCGCAGCAGTTAGAAGGTGGGGGCGAAGCTCCATCGTTCAAGAGGGGAAGAGCCCAGATCGCCAGTTAAGGCCCCTAAATCGACATTCAGTACATCCACAAGGAAGTGAGGACTCATTGACAGTGAGGATGTTGGCTTAGAAGCAGCCACCATTTAAAGAAAGCGTAACAGCTCACTCATCGAGAGTCCTTGCGCCGAAGATGATCGGGGTTAAATGTCGTGCCGAAACTGCGGGTTTGTGAGACCCTTCGGGGTCTTGCAAGCGGTAGGAGAGCGTTCCGTTCTGCGATGAAGGTCAAGGGGTAACCCAGGCTGGAGCGTACGGAAGTGAGAATGCCGGTACAAGTAACCACAATGCGGGTGAGATCCCCGCACGTCGAAAGACCAAGGTTTCCTCAGCTATGGTGATCAACTGAGGGTTAGTCGGGCCTAAGGGGATGGCGAGAGCCGCACCCGATGGACACACGGTTAATATTCCGTGACCGTGAGCAGAGGCGAAGGAGTGACGGATTGCTGTATGTGTCGCCGGTTATTGGATTCCGGTCGGCTTAGTGAGGGCGCGCGTTAGGTAAATCCGGCGCGCATTATCCCAAGCTACGTCGCAATTTCCTTCTACGGAGGGAGAGAGGACACAAAGCGCGATTCCAAGAAAAACTTCTACGCATTCAACTCTGTTTGCGACCGTACCGCACACCGACACAGGTGGTCAGCTCGAGTAGAGTAAGACGAACGAGTAAGATGTCCTCAAGGAACTCGGCAAATAAGCGGCCGTAAGTTAGCAATAAGGCCTGCCCCGCTGTTATGGCGGGGCCGCAGTGAAAGTTTCCCTGGCGACTGTTTACCAAAAACACAGCTCCCTGCGAACTCGTAAGAGGATGTATAGGGGGTGACACCTGACCAATGCCGGAAGGTCAACCACGGGCGGTGTGCGCATCACACTGCGTGTGATGCGAGATTTAAATATTTAAACATTTAAATTTCGCATCGCGCATAGCGCGATGCGCATGCTGGACTGTGTAAGCCCCGGTGAATGTCGGCGATAACTATAATCGTCCTAAGGTTCGCGGTGTGACTTCGGTCGCACCGCGAAGGACTAGGACGATTGTAGGGTGAACAGAATGCACCAAGTTACCTGAGTATGGAGTAATCCGTACTTTGTCCAACAATGACTCAAATGAGAGGCCATACGTCATGATCCGCGCAAGCGGAATAAGATATGGTCCTTCGCGTGTTAAAAGGAAACGAAGAGCGCAATTCCTTGTCGAGTAATTTTCGACGTGCACGAATGGTGTAACGACTGGGGGACTGTCTCGAGGACTGGCTCGGTGAAAATGCAATTCCGGTGAAGATGCCGGATACCTGTAGTTAGACGAAAAGACCCCAGGAGCTTTACTACAGCTTCGTATTGGCCCTACGTGATTCATGCGTAGCATAGGTGGGAGGATTTGAAGCGAGGGTTTCGGCTCTCGTGGATCCGTCAGTGAAATACCACTCTTGAATTGTGTAGTGTCTAACCCTGTTGGGATCCAACAGGGGACCGTGCGTGGCGGGTAGTTTTGGTGGGGCGCTATCCTCCTAAAAAGTAACGGAGGAGTCTATTAAGGTTCTCTAGGCGCGAATGGAAACCGTGCCGATAGTGTAATGGCAAAAGAGAGCTTAACTGCGAGGGGTACATCCCAAGCAGATGCGAAAGCAGAGCATAGTGAACCGATGGTACGCTTTAGATGCGGCCAGAGATTAACGGATATAAGTTACCCTGGGGATAACAGGCTAGTTCCGCCCAAGCGTCCATAGCGACGGCGGAGTTCGGCACCTCGATGTCGGCTCAACATAGCGCGGGGGTGAAGAAGCTCCCAAGCGTTTGGCTGTTCGCCAATTAAAATGTTACGTGAGCTGGGTTCAGACCGTTCAGCATCTCATTGATGAGATGGGAGATTGAACGGTCTGAATCCACGAGGAAATGTTAGGCACGTGGAGACGTGCTGTGCGTCCCGTTAGAGACAAGAACTTCACCAAAGTTCTGGCTTGCTAAAGCAAGCGTCTCTAACGGGATGCGATAAGACAACTCACGGCGGTCGCGCGCAGGAATGCGCGTGTAAGCAAATCAACTGATATCGGTGGAATCCGCTTTTAATGCGGCGGACAATACCGAGGGAATAGAGACGGAAAGCAGTAAGCAGTAAGCAGTAAGCAGAAATTCTCTGCCTACCGCCTACCGCATTCTGCCTACTGTTTTTGGCCCTTAGAGACTGAATGTTGATCACCCTAACTAATAACATAGCGGGTGGTGTTACAGTCCGATCCCCGCAGTAATGCGGGTCAACTGGATGCGTGAGACAGGTTGGTCTCCTATCTACTACAGGCGTTGATTCTTGAGGAGGGTCGTCCCTAGTAAAGAATTGCTACTTCAGAGAGAGATCTCTGATGACAACGTGGCTTATAACGGTGAAGTCTACGACTCATCTGGTATTAGAGGGCGGTATCCGAAGGTCCAGTGGATATCGAACTCGCTTGAGGACCAGAATGACGCTATGATAATACCGTGGGAAGTCGACCAAATATTAAGGATGCAGATCTCGCGTATATTGCGGGTTTCTTGGATGGAGATGGAAGTCTCATGCTCCAATTGAAACGCCGCAGCGACTCTATGCGTGGTGTGCGATTCATGGCAACGATGTGTTTCTATCAAGATACACGCCATGAAAAGCCGCTTGCATGGATTCGCACGCGACTCGGGTGTGGTTATGTATCGCATCGAAACGATGGTATGACGGAATTGCGCATCAATGGATTCTCGCAAGTGCGGGAGACGTTGGAAGCATTATTACCGCATCTTCGTTTCAAAAAGCTCCAAGCCCGCATGCTCATACGAGCATGTCGGCAACTGGAGCGGCAAACGATACGTACCATGTCCGAACGCGAATTACGTTCAATCGTCGAGCTCTTGCTTAAAATTCAGAATGAAAATTATGCAAGCAAGCGACGAAAAACAAAAGAAGAACTGTATCAGATACTTGGTTTGACCCCGTAACGACTTGCATTGAAAGACATGCAGACTCATGTGTTGAGGAATCATTCCGTAGAGAATGACTGCTCATGTGGGTAAGATGCCACCATCCTCGTCCGTCAATTGACGGAACGGATGAAGATATAGTCTGCGCTCCTGGAAACAGGGGAAACATTAGCTGGGAAATTAACCAGTTAATTGCGACGAGAGGACCGGGATGAACTGACCTCTGGTCTACCAGCTGTCCTGCCAAGGGCACCGCTGGGTAGCTATGTCGGGTCGTGATAACCGCTGAAAGCATATAAGCGGGAAACATGCTCCAAGATTAGGAATCGTTATGAGGCTCCTAGGAGATGACTAGGTTGATAGGCTCCAGGTGGAAGCGCGGTAACGCGTTGAGCCGAGGAGTACTAATATGCCCAGTCTCTCGTGCGGAACTCTGAACAACACAATTTTACCCAGCACTAGAGTTTAGTTCTTGGTATACCTATATGCTATAAGTGAACAAAGTTCATTGTGTGTTTAGTGCTGGTGCTTTGGCGGTGGGGTCACACCCGATCTCATTCCGAACTCGGCAGTTAAGCCCGCTTGCGCCGATGGTACTCAGCGTATCAGTTGGGGAGAGTAGGTAGGCGCCAGCACTAAGTACACAATGTTTTGCGGAGCGTTTTTTCATATATACTACGCATAATGAATTGGGCAGAGCGGAGGCGATTTATAATACTGCTCATTGCGGGCGCGATTATCGTTGCTATTGTTGCAGTCACACTTACCGCAACGTTCTACAAAGCGCCGTCGTGTCGCGACAATGTGCAGAATCAAGGCGAAGCGGGAGTGGATTGTGGAGGGTCATGTGCCTATCTCTGTACTGCTCTTGAACAACCGCCAACGGTGCTTTACACGAAAGTGGTTGAGAGTGCTGGAGGCCGTACCAACATCATTGCGTCTGTTGTAAATAAGAATGCCGATGCTGCAGCGAAGCAAGTGCCGTATACGCTCACGCTCTACGGCGCTGACCTCGTGCTCATTTCGCAAACACGAGGGATTGTTGATTTGCCACCGGGTGCTACGGTGCCGGTGTATGTGCCGAACATCGCAACGGGGAATCAGATTGTCGCATCCGCATTTCTTTCTATAGAGTCGACGGCGCCCGCGTGGTATCGTCTCGCATCTGACCCACGAGTTTTACCGATCGTTGCGAACAGCAAGCTCAGTGGTTCAACAAGCTCCCCACGAGTTGAAGCAACGCTCATGAATCCAAGTGTCACTGCCCTCGTGAACGTTCGTGCCGTTGTTCTCGTGCGCGGAGAAGGCGGTGCTATTATCGCCGCATCTTCTACGATTGTGCCGGCGATTCCGGCTTCGGGGCAAGCGAGCGCAATCTTCACCTGGAATCATCCATTTCCAAGCATACCGCTTTCTATTGAAGTGGTGCCGAGCGTGCCCCTGCCGTGAGCACTCCCTTGGTGCGACGATACAAACTGTTCTCCATTTCTGGCGGGGATTGGACCCTTTTCATTCCCGCAGTTATGCTCTCGCTCATAGGGATTCTAACGATGAGCACCTTCGGAATGGGTGCGACGCTCGCGCCACGACAGCTTATCTGGCTTCTCATCGCCAGCATCATATATTTTTCACTTTCGTCTCTGGACATGAGTTTCATCCGCCGCACGCCTGTGGTGATGACACTGTACGGCTTTTCGTTGCTTCTGCTTCTGCTTCTGCTATTCGTGAATCCGATTATGGGCGCGCGTGCGTGGTTCACACTCGGACCAATATCATTTCAGCCGGCAGACCTAGCGAAGCTCGCTCTCCTCGCTCTCCTCGCGAAATATCTCTCGCGCCGACATGTTGAAATCGGCGATGTCCGGCACATACTCGTATCTGGTGCGTACGCGCTCGCACTCATTCTGCTCATTCTTATTGAACCTGATATGGGGAATGCGATTATCGTCGGCGTGCTCTGGCTCGGTATGATGCTGGTCTCCGGCATTTCTAAGAAACATCTTTTGGCGCTCGGCATGATCGCTCTCGTGGTAGCGACCGCACTCTGGTTCGGCGGTTTGAAGCCCTATCAGCGCACACGCATTGTTTCATTCGTGAATCCGGCGAGCGACATTCGCGGTGCGGGCTATAGCGCATACCAAGCGAAGATAGCGATGGGAAGCGGGGAGATCTTTGGCAAGGGGATTGGTTACGGTACGCAGAGCAAATTGCGTTTCCTGCCTGAATATCAGACCGACTTTATTTTCGCGGCATTCGCCGAGGAATGGGGATTCGTCGGCGTACTCCTTCTGCTTGGCTTGTATGCACTTTTATTTATCCGGCTCGCAGAAATAGCGCGAGCCGCGACGACGAATGTTGACGCATTCTTCACGCTTGGCGTACTCATCTTATTCGCCGCGCATCTGGCTATTCATGCCGGCATCAGCTTAGGGCTCTTGCCGGTGACCGGTACGACTATACCGTTTATGAGTTCGGGCGGCTCCCACTTGGTGCTTGAATTCGCGGCACTTGGCATCGTCACCTCGCTCGCCCGCCATGGGCGTGCCGCCGCACGCGACCAACAGAAAAACGAATATCTAAGCGGTTACGGATAAAATCTAATAACATGGCTAAAAAACTTTCAAAACTAAAATATCCAGCATTACGACCTGAGAAAGTGGCATTATATAAAAAGATAAGCGAAGAAATGGATCGCGGCATTGGCGTAGAAGGACCGTTCACACTCGAAGAATTAATAGCACACATGGATAAAGTACGAGCGCGTGCAAAAAAG
The DNA here is from genome assembly GCA_038912545.1 of Minisyncoccia bacterium. GTDB lineage: Bacteria > Patescibacteriota > Minisyncoccia > Phycocordibacterales > Phycocordibacteraceae > C7867-001. The sequence goes on from JBCLFD010000004.1 coordinate 24,346, forward strand.
AAGAAATCAAAGCGCAAATAGCACAAACTGCTCACGGTCGTAAGCACTTTGTGTTACCGAAGCATATCCGCTAAATATTACGACCGTGAAGTTTAAGGGATATGACATATCAAATAGATACTACGACCGTGGGAACATTTTGATATGTGCAGAGTTGGTAGAGGAGGGCTTATTTTATGGATTTAAAACACCAGTGGATACTATTCCCGCCACACCACTTGCATTATTTGAGGGGGGGGTAGCATTGGGGCATTAGAAGTTAACTTTTTAATAGTATGACTAACGAGAAATGGACATCTGAACAATTAAAGAAACAGGCCGAAAGAACAAAATCCGATGCTAAGCTACTTTCCATAGAAAAGAGATACTATGATGATTCACATGAGGACAAGGACGCAGAAAGAAGTCAGGATGAATTGGCAAAATATGTTCAAGATCCGGGCGTGCAAGAGCCACGGTTGGATGTTAAATATAACTCAATAAAATCGATAAAAGAAGAAAAGAAGATTCACGACACGGACGCTTTAAGAAAAGAAGGACCCAAGCTAATAGCTAAAATCTTAGAAACGATTACTGATGACGAAATACAAAATTTGAAAATTGAAACTACGGTTGAGGAAAATGGACAATTTAAGCTAAAGGACTATGTTGTGTTAACAGTATCTGGTGAATTTGAAGGAAAAGAAGTTGTATTTGTTAGTCGATGGTGGGCAAATTTTCAGAAACGTTTTGGAGCGGGTATACCAACTGCTGATAAAAACGAAGTAAAGTATCGTTTTGCTGACGTTTCTGCATATGTTGATGGTGTTCAGCTTGGTGATGGGAGATTCAAAAGTGAGGAGACAAAACCCTACGATATCGATCATATTCTTGATCAGAAGAAAATTGACAAGATTATTGAAAGAAAAGAGGATTTAGAGGGTAGGAAACTGTTCAATGATCCTACTGACAAAAGTCCTTATAGTTATAAAAGCTAGTCACTGCAAATTATAAAGCGCGATAGTTTTCTGTAGCATTTTTGAGAGCGAGAAGTCGTGGAGGACGCGTGCGTGGAGGCGGGCACCGAGTTCGTGGACGAGAGAATGATACTATCAATGCATTGCACATATGAAATTGGAAGCAAACATAATTGCATACATTGACGGCGCGAATCTTCACAAAGGAGTCGAGTCATTGAAGTGGAAGCTTGATTATCGAAGATTTCGGTCGTGGATTCGCCAGAAATTTAATGTTACAGACGCATACATCTTTATTGGTCTGATGCCCAAGCACGCAAACCTCTATACCTCACTGCAAAGTGCAGGATACAAACTAATTTTCAAAGAGGTTGTGTATGACGGAGACGGGAATGCAAAAGGTAATTGTGATGCAGACTTAGTTCTTCGCGCCATGAGAGATTATTACGAAAATGCGCCGACAGCAGTTGTGCTTGTTTCAAGCGATGGTGATTATACACCCCTCGTCAGATTTTGGCTGGAGAAGATGGTTCACTGCACAATTCTTTCGCCGGCACCGATACAAAAATGTTCAATATTACTCAAGAAAACCGGAGTACCGATTGTCTATTTGGAGGAGGTAAAGCACAAACTCTGGTATCAATAAAATGAAAAAGCCCCCAGTACGGACGTATCCATACGAGGGTCTCTTTCGTGGTGATACATAGAGTATACATAATCTAGTCTATAAATCAACTTCAAGTCTGTGGATAATCAAGATGGCAACACGTAAATTTCGATAGTTGTCTCTAACATTTTATCAAGTGAGAAGTCGTGGAGGACTCGCGTGTGGAGGCGCGCACCAAGCTCGTGCGCGAGGGGAGGATTGTTGATGAGAGAGTCAATGGCGATAGCGAGAGCTTCAGGATTGTGTGAGGGAACGAGCAGGCCGTGGTCGTCATCGGGAATGATTTCTGGAATACCGCCGACTCGTGTCGCGACGACGGGGAGCGATGCGCACCCAGCTTCAAGTAGTACGTATGCCAAAGCCTCGCTCTGTGAGGCGTGTACAAAAAGGTCAAAGGCGGGTAAAAGCGAAGCGGCATTAGGGCGGAATCCCGCCAGCGACACATGATTGCGTAGATGGAGTTCGCGAATGAGGTCTTCTAATTTCTGACGTTCTTGACCTTCACCAATAACGACCAGTATCGCTTCCGGATGTTTTTCGGCGATTATTTTCATCGCCCTAAGGGCGTCGTCGACACGTTTCGTCGGGTGCAGTTCAGAAATCATTCCTATCCAATATTTGCCGACCGAGTGCGGTGCGAGCTCTGCGCGCGCTACATCACGCGAAAGCATTTCGCAGCATTCGATACCATTATGAATAACGATGCAGGTGCGACGAACAAACGGCATCCAGCGAACGTCTCGCAAAACAGCATTACTCACACAAATCGTTTGATGCGAAAGTAGAACCGTGAGCCATGCAATTTTATAGATAATGACTTTTTGCCACCACGGGCGCATTTCATTAAACGCCCATCCGTGCGCGGTGAAGATAATCTTTTGCACACCAGCGATACGCGCCGCAAGCACTCCTAATATTCCTGCTTTTGAACTGTTGAGATGCACCACATGCGGCCGCTCGGTACGGAAAAGTTTTATGAGAGAAAAGAATGCGCGCAGTTCGGTAAAAAGGCCCATGTCGCGTCGCAGATTACTTGTCCGAACGGTTCGCACTCCTGCCGTGGCGAGTTTTAATGTGAGTTCGCCCTCTTCGCCATACGCAACCGCGACGTCATACCCCGCCTTTTTAGTGGCGGTCGCGAGATCATAGACATACCGCTGGGCGCCTCCCCATGAGGATTTGGTAATAACATAGAGTATTCGGATAGCCATAGGGGAGATAACCTTCGTTTGCATCAGTAGGTTATATAGTATATAAGCCTATCACAATGATTATCGGTGGCCGACGAGCCTCATTTCTCCTTTTTGTGGGCGACCTCACGGCATTCGCCGTATCGCTCTACGTAACTCTGTGGCTGCGCTACGGCGCTTTGCCGTCCGCGACGACGCTTGCGCCGTACCTCGTGCCGTTCACTTTTCTCTTCGCGCTCTGGGCCCTCATCTTTTATAGTACGGGGCTCTACGGCAAACGGCTCGCGCTCTTTCATAGCCGTTTGCCGGATGCGATTATCAAAACGCAAATCGCGAATATCATTTTCGCCGCAGTTTTCTTCTTCTTTATTCCTGCATTCGGCATAGCACCGAAGACGATTCTCGTTCTCTATTACGGAGTCTCGCTCGTAGCCATTCTCATCTGGCGACTTGAACTCTATCCGCGCATCTCCGCCCGTCGCGTTCGTGAACGCGCAGTACTTGTCGCCGATGGTCCGGAGGCAGACGAGCTGTATCGTGAAGTGAATAGCAATGCACGATACGGCATTGAATTCGTCGCGCGCACGATTGAGGCGACGCATCCGGCGCTCCTACTCGTCACCGATGATGCGAACATGAAGCATAAAAAGAACACCGTGTCGTTTGAAGATGTGTACGAAGAAGTATTTGATCGCATTCCATTGTCAAAGCTCGAACAAAGATGGTTTCTTGAGAACGTTTCTTCATTCGATTCGTTTTTTTATGTATTCGCCAAGCGCTTCATTGACATCATCGGCGCGCTTATCATGGCTGTCGTAACGATTATTATCGCGCCTTGTATCGCACTCGCGAACAGGTTTGAGGGTTCGGGACCGCTCTTCATCGCGCAGGAGCGATTCGGCCGACACAGCGTTTCCATCACCGCATACAAGTTCCGCAGTATGCAGAAGAATGTTTCCGCTTCGGGGCAGTGGGTTCAAGAAGGTGAGAATAAGATAACAAAAGTTGGGGCGTTTCTACGCCAGACCTCGCTTGATGAATTCCCACAGTTCATAAATATTCTGCGTGGCGAATTATCGCTCGTGGGACCGCGTAACGACATCCTCGGGCTCGGTCGTCGCTTAGCCCTCGCATTACCCTATTATGAAGCGCGGTATCTGGTGACCCCTGGCATCACCGGCTGGGCGCAGATTAATCAACAGTACGAGCCGGGGAATGTGAGCCCACAGTCGGTTGAAGAAACCAAGGTGCGTTTGGCATACGACTTCTACTATCTGAAGCATCGCTCGCTCGGGCTGGATATTATGATTGCATTTAAGACTATAAAAAGAATGTTTTTCAGGATAAGCTCGTGGTAACAACATGAAGCACACGATTCTCATTACTGGCGCAGCGGGATATGTCGGCACAATGCTTGTGGAACGCTTCTCTCGGCAAGACGATGTTGAAAAAATAATCGGCATTGATAAAGAGCCGATCCCGGAATCACTGCGGAAAGAGCCGAAATTGGTCTATCATCAGACCAACACCGCCGATGATTGGGAGGAGAAAGTGCGGGCAGAGCATCCGACAATCGTCATCCACACTGCATGGCAGATTCGCGAGATGTACGGCGCACAGGATATGGAATGGGAATGGAATGTCGTCGGGTCTGACAAAGTTTTTAATTTTGCTCTTAATGAGCAATCGGTATCGCGTCTGATTTATTTCTCAACCGTTGCTTCGTACGGAGCTTTTCCGAATAATTCAACCGAACATCGCTTTACCGAAGACGAACCATTCCGAAAAACGGACTATCTTTATGCCGAGGAGAAGCGTGTTGTTGAGGAGCATTTGCGCGATGCATATAATAAAAGCGATAAGCATACAACAGTGGCGATAGTGCGTCCTGCCGCTGTTACTGGCCCCAGAGGACGCTTTATGCGCATCCGATTCGGCCTGCAGTCGGCGCTCGCTGGGCAACTGAAAGACTCGTTTGTATATCGTCTTGTCTCGGTACTCGTCGCTTTCGTACCCATCACGCCGAAGTGGCTTCGGCAATTTATTCACGAAGACGACGTGGTGAACATCACCGAGCGTCTCGCATTCGGCCCGAGTGTGGGAGGATACGAAGTGTTCAATATCTGCCCGCCGGGGCCGGTGGTGCGCGGGGCCGATATGGCAAAAGCGGTGGGGAAGCGTATGATGCCAATTGCTCCATGGCTTGTGCGCATCGCTTTCTTCATCTTCTGGCATCTTACCCACGGGAAGATACCGACCGGGCGCGGTGCCTGGAAGAGCTATTCGTATCCCATCGCGGTGGATGGTTCTAAAGTAACTCGCGTTCTCGGCTACTCATATACATATTCAAGCCCCGATGCATTTCAATACACCGATGGCGAGTACGAATCGTTCGTTCCCGAAGCCCTCCGTCGCCATAAAAATCGGCCTTTGCAACAAAGTTAGGCGCTAGGTATACTTTCTTCATGACTCGTTATCGAGTGTTTGCTTCCATCGCCCTCATTGTGGGTTTTTTGCTTGCCTATTTCGTGTGGGCGACGCAGGCGAACTCGGAGAGTTCGTACCGCTTTAAACTCGGGCTTGACCTCGCGGGCGGTACCGAGCTCGTCTATAAGGCTGATATGAGCGAGATACCCTCTGGCGAGCGCAAGGATGCTCTCGTGGCGCTTCAGGGCGTGATAGAGCGTCGGGTAAACCTCTTCGGCGTAGCGGAACCCATTGTGCAGACCGAGCGGGCGAGCACGCTCGCGGGTATCACCGAGGATCGTCTTATTGTAGCCCTCCCTGGTGTGACCGATATTAAAGCAGCGGTGGCGGCGCTCGGAGAGACGCCGACGCTTGAATTTAAGCTCGTGGAGACGAAGACGGTTGGCACAACAACTGAATTTTTCTATCTTTCTACTGGTCTCACTGGCCGTTATGTCGATAGCGCCTCGCTTGCCTTCGGAAGCGGTGCGACCGCGGGCCTCGCCGCACCTCAAGTACTTCTTAATTTTGATAGCGAAGGTGCGAAGCTATTTGAAAAAATTACGAAAGAAAATGTCGGCAAACAACTCGCGATATTTCTAGATGGCACACCGATCTCTGAACCAGTAATTCAAGAACCGATTCCCGGCGGTCAGGCGACTATCACCGGGAAGTTTACTGCCGCACAGGCGCGTGACCTGGTGCGTAACTTAAACTTCGGCGCGCTACCGGTGCCCATTGAGCTCCAGAGCTCTTCGGCCATCGGTCCGACCCTCGGTGCCACCGCTATCGCCTCCGGCGTGGTCGCTGGTATAGTCGGCTTCGCGCTCATCGCACTCTTTATGATTGCATGGTACCGGCTCCCCGGTGTCATCGCGGTGGTCGCCCTCACCGAGTATCTCGTCTTTATGCTCGCGGTCATCAAGCTCATCCCGGTCACTCTCACCGCTTCTGGAATCGCCGGCCTCATCATCACTCTCGGTATGGCAGTAGACGCGAACGTACTCATCTTTGAACGTACGAAGGAAGAATTGCGCGCCGGTAAGAATCCGCGAGAAGCCGTACATATCGGCTTCTCGCGCGCGTGGACTGCTATTCGGGACGGCCATCTCACGATGATTATCTCGGGCGTCATTCTCTTCTGGCTCGGCACCGGTGTCGTGCAGGGCTTCGCGCTCGTCTTCGTGCTCGGAGTGCTCGCCTCCTTTATCTCGGCGGTCTCGGTCTCGCGCATCTACCTGCTCGCGATTGTGCCGGAAGAAGGGAAGAGTAGGTGGCATTTCCTTCTCAGCTCAGGATTCCGTAAAAATTAACTATGTATATCGTCGCTCATCGCAAATTCTTTTTCTGGCTCACGGGCATATTGCTCGCGATGGCCATAGGCGCCATTGTCGTCTGGGGACTTCCGCTCGGTATTGACTTCACTGGCGGTTCGCAGATGCAGGTTAATTATCCGAGTGGGCGTCCAGCGCTGTCTGATGTTCAAACAAGAATTTCTGTAGTACCACTCGGCCACGTCTCGGTCCGCGCGTTCGGCGACAACGGTGTCTCTATTCGTACGCGTACAATGACGCCCGCAGAACACGAGGAAGTTCTCTCGACGCTTGCACAAGGTAAGTCTGACTTCCAAGAGCTCTCCTATACCTCCGTCGGCCCTGCGCTCGGCAGTCAATTCGCGAATAAAGCAATTTGGGCTCTCATCGCCGTCATTTTCGCTATCGTTATATATATTGCAGTCGCTTTTCGTAAGGTATCCCGTCCCGTTCCTTCGTGGGGCTACGGTCTTACGGTCGTCGCGATGCTCGCAATAGATATTATCGTCCCGACGGGATTCTTCGTGGCATATGCGCACTTTACCGGTGCAGAAATAGATTCTCTCTTTATCGTGGCGATGCTCGCTCTTCTTGGATACGTGGTAAATGACATCATCGTCGTCTTTGACCGCGTACGCGAGCACTTGGCGAAAAATGAAAAAGAAGGCGCACGCGAAGAGTTTGAAGTCACTGTCGGAAAATCAATTGATGAGACCATCACCCGCTCAATCAATACGTCGCTCACGACTGCGCTCGTACTCATCGCGCTTATCTATCTCGGCGCGGAGGCGACGCGCAATTTCGCGCTCGTGATGCTCGTCGGCGTCCTCGCCGGCACCTTCTCCTCCATCTGTCGCTCCGCCCCTTTCCTCATCACGCTCGCGAAGTGGTTTAAGAAATAATCGTTCCGACGAAGGGTTTGCGTCTAAATAGTTTGAAAATTCTTCTCTGGCAAAGCGTGACGGCTACATCTACTATAACGCTTTGCCGGTCTCACGCAACTTGGCAAAGTCTTCAACTTGTTTTGCAAGATTTTTTACGAGCCATGAGCTCGATTGTGGCTTGTCGGTGTCGCCTACATTGAAAACCATCTTGATATTTTGCGCTTTACAGGTTGTTGCTTCAGGAACTTCTTCTTCATTGCTCCTGTCGGCGCCGCCATTCGCAAAAATATCGACGTCAAGTTTCTCGAGCATATGGCAGACATCGTACGTGTCGCGCGGCTCGCGGATAACTACCTCATCCACATAGCGGATACTCTCAAGCACTTCTTTCCGCTCCGTTTGTGGCATAAATACGTACCCTTTTTTCCGCATGAGCCATTCGTCATCGTTGAGTATTACGACAAGTCGGTCGCCGAGCGCTCGGGCATCGCGGAACAGGTGGACGTGCCCTATGTGGATAGGGTCGAACCCGCCCGAAACCGCTACGACAATCGCTTTTTCCATATAGAAAAGATAATGAGCACGATAAACATCCACGCTATGCCACTGACGGCAAGAAAGTATGGGATACAATCGAAACTTTCGCAAAATGAGTAATGATTAAGACGAACCCAGGAGGAGAACGCAGCGAGAGGAAGATTTGTCCACTCTGGAAGAGGTAATCCAAACATTTGCATCAGCGCAAACAAAACACCAAACGCCAATCCACCGCCAGCGTATTTTATGTAACTCATAAGATTACTATAACATTTTCAATAAACCCAATCCGCAATGGATGTAAGTTATGTGCTGGCTTCGTACAGACGCTTGACGGTGGGGAGGGGTCGGATAGGGAGGAATGCAGTAATATATGAGATATGAATGTTGTTGTGCTCGAGAAAGTTGAGGAATTTCTTGAGAAGCTCGAACCGAATGTTCGTAGTAATGTCCATGCTCTCGTGCTATTACTTCAAGAATATGGACACAAGCTTTCGATGCCAGACGCGAAACCTATAGGAGGTGGATTGTGGGAGTTGCGTTCCAACACGCGTCCTGCGATACGAATCCTGTATGGATTCTGTCGAGGTGAGGCGGTACTTGTTCTTGGTTTCAAGAAACAGCGTCCTGCGCTATTGTCGCGGGAAATTGAACTGGCACGAAAACGACTCACTGCCTATTGCGCTTGATATAGCATATATGATATATTGCTCTCTATGAAGAAAAGAAACATTTTCAGAGAAACAGCCGTACCATTTTCGGTCATGCACCGCGAGGCGATGTGCGACCCAGAATTCCGTAAAGCGTGGGAAGCGCTGCAGCCCGAGCTTAACTTGGTGCGCGCGATACTCGA
>JBCLFD010000005.1:0-31245 GCA_038912545.1 Minisyncoccia bacterium
CACCTGCGCCTTGCCCGCAACCGGTTTCGCCATCTTCTTCAATTCAATAAGAGCGGCGTCCTTCGCCTTCTCCATCCCCGCGCGGATAGCCATCGCATTCGCACCCTTCTGTACGCGCGAAAGACCTTCTTCAACGAGCGCCTCAAGAAGAACAACAGAAGTCGTCGTGCCGTCGCCGGCAGTATCATTCGTCTTATTGGCGACTTCTTTCACTATTTCTGCGCCCATATTTTCAAAACGGTCTTTGAGCGAAATTTCTTTCGCGATGGAGACGCCATCGTTCGTGATGCGCGGGGCCCCGTAGCTCTTTTCCAAGATGACATTGCGCCCGCGCGGACCGAGCGTCACCTTCACTGCGCGCGCGGCCTGCGAGATACCGCTCGCTATCGCCTTTCGTGCTGCTTCTGCAAATAGAATTTGTTTAGCCATAGTAAAAATTAAATTTTGATAAGGCTAACCTCGGATTCGCTGAGCACATAGTATTCTTCGCCGTCTATTTTTAGAGGTTCATCCCACGGTTTTTTAAAAAGTATCGTGTCGCCAACCTTCACCTCCATCGGGAGTCGGTCGCCCGAATCGCTCATCCTGCCTGCTCCAACCGCAACAACCTCGCCGGTCATAAGTTTCTCTTTGTCAGCCGACACGGGGATGATGATGCCCGAAGCGAGCTTCTTCTCTCCCTCTTTTTCAGATGGCTTGACCACAATGCGGTCTCCTAACGGCTTCAGTGAAAGCTTTTTTGTCATACCATTCTATATAAATTAATAATCTCTCGTGCCCTTGTGGCAGGAGTATATAGAAATTTTCGTCCGCACGCAAGTTGCGCGGATTGGGCAGGATATGGTACTCTTCTTTTTACAGATGGAGACACTCGTATCGGCACTGCCATACGCGGGAATCGCCCTCTCAATCCTGCTCATCATCGGCATCGTGCTACAGAGGCGCGGTGCGACATTGGGGGGAGCTTTCGGGGGAGACAATTTCGCATCAACCTTTTACAAGCGCAGGGGCGCCGAGAAATTCCTATTTACCGCGACAATCGCCGTTGCCGTTCTGCTCGTGCTCGCGGCTGTCGCCAATTTCCTTCTGTCGGGGCTATGACCTTTCGTATTCTGTCAGACGAGACGCGCGCGCTCCTGCGCGAGCGCTTACTGCAGACGCGCGTTATCCCCTCTTTTGACCGGCTCGCCGAGCGCATCCGTGGATTTTCGCCCGGCGATCGTATTATTTTTTACGTACTTGCTGGTCTTATGAGTATCGCGTCGGTCACGGGACTCTACGCTCTTCAACAATCAATACTCGTCGTGGTGCCGAGTTACGGTGGCACGCTGACGGAGGGCACAGTCGGCAGTCCGCGTTTCATCAATCCGCTCCTCGCCATATCTGACGCCGACCGTGATCTCGCGGTGCTCACGTATGCTGGTCTTATGGGTCTCTCGGGCTCTGGTGCGCTCACTCCTGTATTGGCCGAAAATTATTCTGTTTCTTCGGATGGCAAGGTATATACATTTATTCTGCGCAAGGATGCAAAATTCTCGGATGGTTCGCCGGTAACGAGCGCGGACGTACTCTACACGGTGCAGAAGGCGCAGGACTCGGAACTGAAAAGCCCTGAATATGCGAGCTGGTCTGGGGTTGGCGCCTTCGCCGTTGATGCGCATACTATTCGCTTCACGCTCTCAAAGCCCTACGCGCCATTCCTCTCGCTCACCACTCTTGGCATCCTCCCTGCGCGCCTCTGGCAGAATATTTCAAATGAAGAATTTCCGTTCTCAACACTTCAAACAAAACCGATAGGCGCAGGACCGTTTATCGTCTCCAGTGTTTCGCGCGACTCCTCCGGGCTGGTGCAAAGCGTAACGCTTGAAGCGAATGCGCAGTATGTGCTTGGTCGACCCTATCTGAACAGTATGGTGCTTAATTTCTATTTGCATACCGAGGATCTCGCACGCGCCCACGTGAGCGGTGCGATTGAAAGCGCTCATGACATCATCGCGCCGAACGCGCTCACCGCTCCGTACGCACGCATCTTTGGCGTGTTCTTTAATCCGAACGAGAAAAAGGTCTTTGCGCGCGCGGAGGTGAGGAAGGCGCTCTCGTTCGCCATAAACCGTCAAGCCATTGTGGATACGGTTCTCGGCGGTTATGCGAGTGCGATTGCGGGACCGATGCCGCCGGGGAGCAGAGTGACGCAGGCGCCGGTACCGGAGAGCGATGACGCGACTTCTGCGGCAGTGAATATCTTGCAGGGCGCCGGCTGGGTGTATGACGGTGTTGCACGGATGTGGAAGTTGAAGTCCGCCGGAGGCGGACAGACACTGGACACTATCACCATCCGCACCTCCAACGTACCGGAGCTCCGGACTATCGCGAGCGCGGTTAAGCAAGATTGGGAGAAGCTCGGCGTCCCCGTCATTATTGAGCTCTATGAGCCGGGCGATCTCTCGCAGAACGTGATCCGTCCGCGCAAGTATGATGCCCTGCTCTACGGTATGGTTATCGGGCGCGATCAAGACATATACGCCTTTTGGAGTTCACAAGAACGCAACGATCCGGGTTTGAACATTTCACTGTATGCAAACAAAACAGTTGATGCTCTTCTGAACGAGGCACGCACCTCGTCGGACGTGCGGACACGCACAGCAGATCTTCAGAAAATTGAAGACCTCATCGCCGCCGACTATCCGGCCGCCTTTATTTATTCGCCAGATTTCACCTACGCGGTTCCGCGAGACCTGTACGGCGTCGTGCTCCCGCAAATGGTGACGCCGTCGGACCGTTTTGTTGGAGTGGCCGAGTGGTATCGCGAAACCGATAGAGTCTGGCCGCTCTTCGCTCGGCCCGCCTCGCCGTAGACGGCAAGTCGAGGCGGGTAAAAATTTTCGTACGGGTTTCCTCGGTATTTATTTAACAAGTTGATAACCCTTAACAAACAAAAATATGAATTCAGCTCCAGCACCGGCTCCCGCTCCTGCCTCACCGGCAGGCGGGCGAAGCGAACAACCGCCGGAACGAAGACTGTTTCCACCGCACTCCATGCCTGCCGGCAGACAGGGACCTCGTCCGTATGGACGCGGCGGTAATCGCGACAATCGCGGTAGTCGCCCGGGCGGCGCGACGCGCCGTATCCAGCGCATACTCCGCCGTCCGACCGCGATGCCACGTTCGGCAATGAAAAGCGCCGATTACTTCCCTGATCCGGTCGCGGCAAATGCTGTCCGCATCATTCCGCTTGGTGGCGTTGAAGAAGTTGGCCGCAATATGACGGCGATAGAAGTGGGTGCCACGGGCGACATTCTTGTCTTTGACGCGGGCTTCCAGTTCGTCTCAGAAGACAGTTCGCCAGGCGTTGATTACATCCTTCCGAATACGCGATATCTTGAGAAGAACGCCGAACGCGTGAAAGGAGTCATCATCACGCACGGCCACCTAGACCACATCGGTGGTATCCCCTTCGTGCTCCCGCGCTTCGGCAATCCGCCCATCTACACCCAGAACTTGACCTCAATCATGATTCAACGGCGCCAAGAAGAATATCCGGACGTTCCGAAACTGGTCATTAATACCGTTGAAGTCGGCCAGACGGTCACTATCGGCGCGACGCGTGTCACCTTCTTTCCCGTCACACACTCAATCCCCGACTCAATGGGCTGTTCTATAGAAACGCCACAGGGCAATGTCATCATCACCGGCGACTTGAAGCTGGACCATGACGACAACGTTCCCTCCGAACGCGAACAGAAGACGTGGGGCGACATTGGCAAAAATAAGAATATCTTTTTAATCGCCGACTCCACGAATGCTGAAAAGGATGGTTTCTCTATTCCTGAAAAACGCGTCATTCAAACATTGGAAGACATTGTGAAGACGGTTTCTGGACGACTTATCATCGGCACCTTCGCATCGCAGTTTGAACGTATGGTTCATATCATTCAAATTGCGGAGAGGCTTGGTAAAAAAGTGGTGGCTGAAGGCCGATCCATCAAGACGAATTTGGAAATCGCCGAGAAGACCGGCCTCATTAAGATTGAAAAAGGCACCGTCATTCCGGCGCAAGACATAGACAAATATCCACCGGACAAAATCGTCATTCTCTCTACCGGCGCGCAAGGCGAGGAGTTCGCGGCCTTGATGCGCATCGCGACGAAGCAACACAAATACATTACGCTCACCGAGCGCGACACGATTGTGCTCTCCTCTTCGGTCATCCCGGGCAATGAGCTGAATGTGCAGAAGCTGAAGGATAACCTCTACCGTCACAATGTGACGTTGATTCACTATCGCTCCAGCGACGTGCACTCTACGGGGCACGGCAATGCCGGCGAACTCGTGTGGATTAACAAACAAGTCCACGCAAAATTCTTTATGCCGGCGTACGGCTTCCGTTCTATGACCACCTGCCACGCGAAGGCGGTGGAGCAGTCGGGCTTTCCGCGCGAGAATATCGTAGTCGCCGACAACGGCACCGTCGTTGACATTATTGACGGCGAAACGATGGTGGTACACAAGCAACGGGTCCCAAACTCGCCAATGGTCGTTGACGGCTTCACTATTGGGGACATACAGGAGGTCGTGATTCGCGATCGCCAAGCGCTCTCCAAGGACGGCATGTTCGTGATTATCGCGAGCGTGAACTTGAAGACCGGCAAACTGCGCAAATCGCCCGACATTATCAGTCGTGGCTTCATCTACCTACGCGAGTCGCAGATGCTCTTGAACGAGGCGCGTCTCCTGATTAAAAAGAATATTGAGGACTCCACGCGCAATATGAATCCGATTGACTTGGACTATGTGAAGAACAATCTTACTGACGCCGTTGCCGGCTTCCTCTTCGCCCGCACCAACAAAGCCCCGATGGTGATTCCCGTCTTGATTGGGATGTAAAAAAAGTAATCCCAGCAATAGAGCCGGGATTACGCGAAAAATAGAACCAAAAGAACTAATGAGGAGGGTCGGGGGTGAAGTAGCCTTACTTAAGTATTGGGCATTCATCTGATGAAATCAGCACTTTAACTGGGGTCTTCCGCGTTCGCTGAGCGACATCAGATACTCCGCCCTAAGAACGTAGGTCGCTACGCCCCCGACTTGTTTATCATATCCTACTGCATAAAAAAATCAACTGCGTGACTTTGGCCAAATAGTTGCGGCAGGTGGGTAGAGTTTGGTGAGGGGATGAGCCGTACAGTCGTGGAACCGGGCTGGGCAGATGTAACGGCCGTAGAGCACGAGGCCATTATTCACATATTTCCAATCTTTTTTTGGAATAAGTAATTCCAAATCTTTGGATATCTTCGTTGGGTCGCCTGTGTCCACGAGGTCGAACCTCGTGGCGAAACGCTTCACGTGCGTGTCGGTCGCGATACCCTCCCAGATGCCGAAGAGGTCACCGAGAATAACATGTGCGGTCTTGTAGCCGACTCCCGGCAATGCAATTAGTTCTGCTTCTGTGCGTGGCACTTCCCCGTTATGCTTTGCTTCAATTATTTTTGCCGCGCCGATAATCGCTTTCGCTTTGTTTCTAAAAAATGGCACTGACGAAATTTCTTTTTGAAATGTCGCGCGTTTAGCCTGAGCGAAGTCGAAGGCAGTTTTGTATTTCTTAAACAGTGTCGCAGTCAGTTTATTCACCGCTTTATCGGTGCATTGTGCCGAGAGAATCACTGCCGTGACAAATTGAAACGAGGTTGTGTGCACGAGCTCGCTTCCCGGCTTCGGATACGCCCGCTTCAAGTACGCAACAATCTTTTTCGCGCGCTTTTCTCGTTCCTCGCGTTTAGTCGAGTTCATCTTTTTCTTCGTGCGGGAAGGAATAACGGAAGAAGAGTGAGATGAGCGCACCAGTGGTCAAGGTCATAAGGAGCAGAACAATAAAGAGTCCTATAAAGGGAATCATCGTGACGCCCGATACCACGAGCATACCGATAACGCCGTCCTGCCAGAGCACATTCTCTCGATGAGAGAAGCGGCGCGCGAGTAGATTGCCGACGACGATGCCCGCATACATAAGCGCGAGCATAATGAGAAGCAAGTGCGCGACGAAGAGCAGGAGAGCGATGCCGATGCCGACGAAGGTGACGAGGAGTAGAAGGACGAGAGCCGGCACGGTAACGAGTACGGCGAATCCGAGTGCCATCGTGAGGAGGGTGCGGCGCGGACGATCAGAGGAGAGCCGGTCGGCAATCTCTTCGGCTGGTCGCGGGAAGAGTCCGGCGAGTAAACCAGCGAGTATCAAGGCACCGAGGATGCGTACGAGAAGGAATACGCCGATACTCGCAATCGCGAGCATGCGCGATGCACTCGCACCCGGCAGATACGAGGCGCTTGTGTAGGAGACGCCGCCATCAATCACCACTGATGCGGGAATGACGGCCGGTTCGGGCGCTTCGTAGGTCAGTGCACCGTGGATAATCGTACCGGGTGTGACCGAGACGCGACCGCCGGCAGTAATTTTTACGTCGGCATCAAAAGTTCCTCCGAGCGAAATATTGTTGCCGAAAATCGTAACGGGGCCAACAGCACCAGCTGTGAGTGTCGTGTTCACCGCGACTATAAACACACTACCGCCCGCACGGCCAAGGGCATCAACAGAATAACCGAAAGCAATGATGTCGCCACCGACTGGTTCCCCCACCGTGATACTGCCGCCGATGACACGTAGGTCGCCAACCACTTTAGCGCGCGTGGTAACCGAACCGCCGATTAAGAGTTCGTCGCCGGCGACCGGTGCGGCAGCAGTGATAGTGCCTCCTACCACAGAGAGATCGCCGGCGACCGGAGCAGTAAGAACGACGGTGGCACCGGCGACATAGGCATTGCCGGGCGACGAACTCGTTGCGAAGAGCGAGCGTGCTGCAGAAAAAGTCGCAGTTGGTGTCGCGGCAAATGATGTCGCTGGGAGGAGGAGCGCGATGAGGATGAAGAGCGTGCGCTTCATATGCTTCAGGATACGCGCCTCTTCACCTCTGTGCAAATGTAACCATACATCTGCTACCATATACTCTAAACATGAACTTGCGAATCAAGAAAGGAGTAGTGGCGTTGATGCTTGCACTCACGGCAGGAGGAGTCGGCTATACGGCCGGCTCGGCGAACGTACCACCCACTGCACCGACAATTCCTGTTGCCAATGTCTCGGTACCGATCGCCGGCACAACGCGTGTGATTTATAGCTTAGATAAAAAGCAGAATGATAAAGAGCTCATCGCACTCATTGATGCCGCAAAAAGCAAAATCTATTTTGCCATCTACACCTTCACGCTCAAAAATGTTGCCGATGCGCTTGTAGTGGCCAAGGAGCGCGGAGTTGCCGTCTACGGCATCGTGGATGGTGGCCAAGCCGAGTCCAGTTACAGTGTCGCCATCATCAAACAGCTTGTTGGCGCTGGTATCCCCGTCGTCACCGAGAAGCATGCGACCGGCAACGGTATAATGCATATTAAAGCGCTCGTTACTGATAGTGCGTACGCACACGGAAGTTATAATTGGACTAACTCTGGAACAACAATAAACGATGAGATTCTTGAGATCGGCACTGACCCCGTGCTCCGACAGACGTATGAAAATATCTTGCGACGACTGTACGAGGCATACAAGGGTAACGAGGCCGCGAAAGCGGCCTCGTATGTTTTTACCGGGACCTATGACTACACCGACGCCCAAGCGCACATCGGCGAGTACGCCTTCGTGCGTGGCACCCTCGTTGAAGCGTACACCTCCAAGACCGGTACCGTCTTTTTGAACTTCTGCACGAACTACAAGACCTGCTCTTTCTCTGGCGTCATCTTCGCCGATGATGTGAAAAAGTTTGGCGACTTAAATCGCTACGTTGGCACAGTCGTTACTCTCTCCGGCAAAATCTCTCTGTATAAAAACAAAGCCGAAATCGTTCTCTCCGCCCCGAGCCAGTTGAAGAATTAAAGCGTACACTAACCGTCTAACGCGATCTACTCGCGAGGAGGGCAAATTGCATAAAATATTTCTCAAGGTCGGGAAGAGTACTTTGATACTCCTTACCGCCGAGGACGGCGTCGGCGAAACTCTCGCGCGCGCGGTCAAGTTCTTTACGCTTTCGATTCCACCGTTCATCTGCTTGCGTAAGGTCAAACAATTCACATGCACGCTGTACCGCTCCCCAGAACGATTTATCATCTTTGCCATTCCATTTATTAGCTCTCCCGACTTCACTGCCGATATTTCCGAGCTGTTCAGCGAGCGAGAGAGTGAACCATCGTTCTCTTGAGACGGTCATATTAGGTAACTATTCTTTTAACTATTTCTTTGATTTTATTCCGCACCGCCTCGTCTCCCACGTCACGTGTTCTATTCCCTAAAAGCGGTTTCAGATTAATCATTGAGTCAAACTCGATAAACTCGTCGCCGGTTTTTTCCAGATACAGGTTAATACCCCACGTGGTGTCTCCGCGAGCATGTTCTTTTTCAATAAGCAGAGACTGTATATCCACATGGAGTTCCCCTCCAACTCCCATGATGCCCTGTTCAACATCTACCACCGCCTTGATAATATTGCCGTACTGTTCGAGAGCGAGCGAGCGCAATTCATCAAGAGTGATTGTGTCTTTAATTATCTTCGTCTCCATTGCATTATAGTATACCTCAGACCAATAACTGGATTGTTTGGAAGATTCGTGCTAATGTGAGATAAATTCCAGTGGCTACCGACCGAATTCGTATTAATAATGAAATCCGCGCGCAAGAGTTGCGCGTGATTGGTGCACAAGGGGAGAATCTTGGTGTCATCACGCTCGAAGCGGCTTTAGTAGCCGCGAAGCTCTCCGGCTTGGACCTCATTGAAATCTCGCCATCGGCGACCCCGCCCGTTGCGAAGATCGCCGATTATGGTAAATTTGAATACGAGCGAAGTAAGAAGGAAAAGCAGATAAAGGCAAATTCTAAGACCTCCGAAACGAAGGAGGTCCAGATTAAGGTCGGCACCGGCGAGAACGACATACTCCTGAAGGCGCGGAAGGCGGCCGAGTGGCTCGCCGAAGGGCATCGCGTTCGCACCGAACTCTTCCTCAAGGGTCGCTATAAGGGCATGGAGGAGGCGTTCCTCCGCGAACGCTTGGAGAAGTTTCTCGTCCGCATACCGTATGCGTATAAGATGGCAGAGCCTGTCACGCGAAGTCCGAAAGGGTTCGCTGGTGTCATAGAACGGGATATCCCCGCCCAACAGAAGCGTGAAAAATCCCTCGACAAGCTCGGGACAGGGAACCAAACAAAAAATGAAAACAAACAAATCGTATAGCAAAAGAATTCGCGTCACCCGCAATGGGAAGCTGATGGTGCGCGCGAAGGGTCAGAACCATTTCAATGCGAAGCAGGGCGGTGGCGCGCGGCGCTTGAAGCGCCGCGCGGTATCCCTCACGCTCACGGCACACGTTCGTCGCCGCTTCCTCCCCGGCACCTAATTATTAATTCGTAGGCAGTATGCAGAAAGCGGTATGCAAATAAATTCAAAATACATTTGTGTTAACTGCCTACTGCTTACCGCTTACTGCTAACTATTTACTTATGGCACGAATCAAAGGCGGTGTGATGGCGCAGAAACGCCGAAAAAATGTCCTCGCGCGAGCGAAGGGCTATCGCGGCGTCCGCTCTAAGAAAGAACGTTACGCGCACGAGGCACTCCTCCATGCGGGTAAATATGCCTTCGCCCATCGTCGCGATAAAAAGAACGATTATCGTTCACTCTGGATAGTCCGCTTGAACGCCGCTGTCCGCGAGAACGGTCATAAGTCGTATTCCACCTTCATCAACACACTCAAAAAGGGTGGCATTCAGTTGGATCGCAAGGTTCTCTCCACTTTTGCTTCCGACCACCCCCTGATCTTCACCCGTATTGCAAAGAAAATCGGATAGAGTAATATCGCGAACAGATTTTTGTATTCTGAAAGCCGCTTGCTAGTGACTTTTCCATTTTTGACTTATAAAGTAAACTGATATATAATAAAAGTGTAGCAATGTCGCTAAGTCATCGTTCTTTATAGGAGAGTCATGTGAATACTCGATTGAAGGTTTCGCTTAGCGAACACGCTTCGCGACGAATTAGGGAGAGATCTGCGCTTAGTCCTGGGGCTGTATTGGAATTCATCAATAACGGTGCTGTGCATGAGGCGCATCGAGAGAATGGGGTAAGTTACTTGGTCCTCTGGGGAGAGCAAGACAAACGTCCTTATCTCGTGATAGTGGAGAACGGAACTGTTATTAGTTTCTACTATACGTATGAATTTCACCGACGGAAGAACAATTGCGTCATACTGCCAGTGCACATTAGGATGGCTAAAAAGGCGCTCCATGATTTGTTCGCCCTCCAAAAAATCCCCAAGTATCATGTCATGATGTCGTGGGAGGAAAGCTTAAGAATTGGTCACAAACGGTTCCACACAAAAAAACTGTTTACCTGTTCTAAATTCGAGTTCGAATCCTTTCAAGGCGTGTTCCTTGAATTCGTTGGATCGAAAACGGAAGCGTTCGCTGCCCTTTCACAGATAAGTATTCAGAAAGGAGGTACGGCTACTATCTTCATCAAAAGAAGCGATAATACTGTTATCGCTTCCGAAGAACTCTGTTCGGATTAAACGCCGTCGGCACCTCGTGACGTATCTCTCACGGGGTGTTTTTATACTCTCGTCACCGATTCTTTCGTTATTTCCCAGGTCTGCCCTTTTTCGGGGGCGATGGCGCAAACGCCAAGATAGTCGTGGATGCGTTGGGCGAGGAAACGCTGAGCGGAGGGCTCGCCGAGCGCAGTAAATATAGTTTTGGTGCGTTTGCCTGTGAGTGCTGCCTCCGCGAACTTCAAAAGCTCATCACGGTCAGCGTGCGCCGACCATCCCTCAAGTTTCTCTATTTTTGCTCGAATCCGCACTTCGCTACCGCTGATACGCACTGACGATGCTCCCTCTACAATACGCCGACCGGGTGTGCCGGGCGCTTGGTAACCGACGATAAAGAGTGTGGTGGAGGAATCGGGTAGATAGCGCGCCTCCCACTTCCCTATTCTGCCGCCGTGGCTCATACCCGCACCAGCGATAATAATTTTGGGCCCTGGGATTTTTTCAATCGCCATAGATTCTTCGCGCGAGAGCGTTTGTTTTAAAAAAGGGAATTCAAAAATACTGCCCTCTCGCTTCATCTCATCTTCTGTTTCTTTTTTAAAATACGTTGCGCCCCATTTTTCATATACTGCAGTGACTTTTATCGCGAGCGGTGAGTCAAGAAAGACGGGAATCTTCGGCAATTCACCTGCCTCGAAAAGGTTCGAGAGTTCGTAGAGCATCAGTTGCGTACGTTCAAGTGAAAATGCAGGGATAAGAATCACCCCACCTTTTGTTATAGCTCGCCGAAGCGTTTCGCGAAGTAGGCCGATACGTTCCTTATGCGGTGGATGAACACGATTTCCGTACACGCTCTCCATCACCAGCGCATCGGCATCGGGCACGGGCTCCCAGTCGGGTAATAAGGGCGACGGTGAATTGCCGATGTCTCCCGTGAGTGCGACAGTAGTCCCTTTTTCGTCTTTGATGCGTACACTCGCCGAACCAAGAATGTGCCCCGTGTTGCGCAAATACACCGAAAGTCCAGGCGCAACTTCTTTTTCGGTGTGATAGTCAAGCGTTTCAACAAGAGAAAATGCGTGCGCCACATCTGCATCACTATACAGTGGCGGTTTCTCACGCCTTTTCGCATCTTCAAACAGAATGCCCGCGGAGTCGCGGAGAATGAGCTCCGCGAGATCGCGCGTGGGCGGGGTCATATATACCTTCCCCTTAAAACCATCTTTCACTAATTTTGGAATTCGCCCGACATGGTCCAAATGGGCATGTGTCACGACAAGCGCATCAATCTTCGTGACGTCATACGGGAAAGGGCCGTACACTTCTTCAACTGCAAAGTCCGCGCCCTGTTCTATTCCGCAATCTACTAAAATTTTTCCCTTATCTCCCTCAATCAAAAAATTAGACCCCGTCACCTTCCCCGCTCCACCAAAGAAACTTAATTTCATTTACCTTAGTATACCGTGCAGTTATTATACTCCTGCCTTACAAGAATACCTGTGGAGAACTTTCCTCTATCCGAGGATGTTCTTCATCTCCACGTCGTAGAGTATCGCCTCGTGCGGCACGCTGTAGCTAATGACCTCTTCCCTCTTGAACCAGTGCGGGATTTCCATCTCCGCCTCCAGCACCGAACTGGACGCGTGGATGAGATTGCGGATTGCGCGGCCGTCCGTGTCCGCCATCTGATAGGAATCGAGAACGAAGTCGCCGCGGATTGTGCCTATTTGTGCACTGCGTGGCTCGGTACCGCCAGTAATCTTGCGTACCAGCTCGACCGCATGTGCGCCCTCCCAGACCATAGCAATAACTGGTCCACTGGTCATATACTTCTTCAGATTCGCGACGACAACATTCGCCACCTCAATCGGATCGCTCGAGGGTGGTGTCTCGCCCTTTTTCACGTAGCTCGCGATGGACTTCTCACCGACATTCTTCTTCCAGTTCGGATCAAGCAAGTAGTGATCCTCAATCATCACCTCGGTCGGCACCATCAATTTAAGTGCGACGAGCTTGAGACCGAGTCTTTCATAGCGCTGTATGATCTCGCCGATAAGCGCGCGCTGGATGCCATCGGGCTTCACGATTACGAGCGTCCGCTCAGTCTTAGGGTGTGCCATAGTTTATATAGTGATGATACGTGCTCCGGCTTTTTGGAGCAAGATAGTGTGTTCAAAGTGTGCAGAGCGTGAGCCATCTTTGGTGCGATACGTGTAGCCGTCTGGTGCGAGTACGACTCCGCCACGCCCCGCGCTTGATATCGGTTCCAGCGCGAGCACCATTCCTTCTTCCAGTCGTACACCCTCGCCCTTACGTCCGTAGTTCGGAATAAAGGGTTCTTCATGGACGACATCGCCGACACCGTGCCCGCCGAGAGCCTTCACTACGGTGAATCCTGCATTCTCTATTACTTCTTGAATCGCCTGCGAAATATCACCCACATGATTGCCCGGCATCGCTGCCGCGATGCCGGCAGTGAGTGCGTTCTCTGTTGCTTGTATTAATTTCTTTGATTCATCGCTGACTGCACCGACAGCCACCGTAATAGCAGCGTCCACGATGATGCCGTCGTGCGTGAGCCCGAGGTCCAGTCCGACAATGTCGCCTTCTTTCAAAATTTTCGGCTCTTCATTCGGGATACCGTGCACGATTTCTTCATTGATAGAAACACAGAGCGACGCAGGATACGGGCGCGAAGCCACCTCGGGGGTGTAACCGAGAAAGGCGGGTCTATCGCCACCATCGCGTATCAAGAGCTCCGCCATCGTGTCTAATTCTTCAGTGGAGACGCCCATCACGGCTTTCTCGCCGACTATTTTCAGTATCTGCGCGAGACGCTTCCCCGCTTCTATAAGCGTCTCCCGCTCTTTTTCATTTCTAATAGTCATTTAAATTTTCAGGGAAATGCGTATGTTCTCTCCGATTATTTCAGGCGCCGGCTCGCCGTCAACCTCAATAAGCACGCCCTGTGTACGAAATAGTTCTATCGCTGGTTCGGTGTTCTCGTAATATTCTTTCAGTCGCTCATCTACCACTTGATCATCGGCGCGGCCACTGGTCTGACTGCGCTTCAAGAGCCGCTCGCGTACGGACGCATCAGAAACTGCAATGTTAATGACCATAAACGGGCGCTCAAGCCATGCGAGCGACTTGGTAATCAACTTTGCCTGCGACACTTCGCGACTGAATCCATCAAAAATAATACTGCCGTCCTCTGGTAGGGCAAAAAGCGAGGTTAGATAGAGATGCATCGCGAGCCAGTCGGGTGCGAGCGCGCCCGCTTCCATCTTTGACTTCACTTTGCGACCCAGCAGAGTGTCTTCTTTTGCTAGTGCGCGAAATTGTTCGCCGGCAGAGACAATGGACCACTGAGTAGTCTTTGACAGAAGCTCGGCCTGCGTATCCTTCCCGCATCCGGGCTTTCCAACAAAAAATATCGTGCATGTGTTCATATTTTCAGTTTAGCATTCAGTTGCCTTCTGCTTACTGCTTACTATTTTAGTACTCGCGGAGGGAAACCTGCGCATCAATTTTGCGGGCAAGGTCAAGCGCGACTTGGACGGCGATGAGGAGCGCGGTACCACCGAGCACGAGCGTCGTGACGCCCGTAAGTCCTTGCATAATCGCCGGAGAGACCGCGATAAGGCCGAGGAAAACGGCTCCGGGGAAGGTGATGCGATTCACCACGCGACCGATATATTCTTCGGTCTCACGACCGGGACGCACGCCAGGGACGAAGGCACCGGTCTTCTGCAAATTTTCTGCCACGCGATGCGGTTCAAAGGTAACTGCAGTGTAGAAATAGGTAAAGAGGACGACAAAGAAGAAGTAGACCGCGCCATACTGCCAAGGATTCGCGAGAAATGCCGTATACCAGAGCGATGCGCTCGCGGCAAATGACACCTGCATAGCCGAGAGTGCAGAGAGCATCATCTGCGGGAGGAGGAGGAGAGAAAGTGCAAAAATGATTGGTATGACACCAGCTTGCAAAAGACGAATCGGCAGATACGTCGCTGCGCCCTGCGAGAGCGCCGCGCCGCGGACGGCGCGGGCGTACGCTATCGGAATGGAGCGTTCAGCGTCCGAAACGACGACGACCGCATACATCATCAAGAGTGCGAGCAGAATGAATCCGAGATACGCCGGGATACTTGCGGCAGTCGCCGCGAACAAGGTCTGCCCGAGACCGGTCGGCAGGCTCGCAAGAATGCCCGCAAGAATGATAAGTGAGACACCGTTGCCGATGCCGAACTCGGTCACGAGCTCGCCTATCCACATAAGAAGCATTGAGCCCGCAGCGATAATCGCAATATTCGCGACAAATGCCGTCGTGTCAACGTGCGCTATGATGCCTTGATTCTCTAATAGAACGGTAAAGGCGATTGCCTGCAGAATCGCAATCGGCACCGTGAGCAAGCGGCTCCATTCAATAAATTTCGCGCGTCCCGCTTCTCCTTCCTCATGATATGCCTGCTTCACCTGAGGGAAGATGATAGTCGCGAGCTGCATAATGATGGACGCCGTGATGTACGGACCCACGCCAAGCATCGCGATAGAGAGTGCCGAGAGGCCACCGCCCGAGAAGATGTTCAGTAATCCGAAAAATTGATTGTTTGCAAAAAATGATGCGAGCGCGACGCGGTCAACACCCGGCACGGGAATGGTCGCGAGCAGACGGAAGACAACGAGCGCACCCGCGACGAAGAATATCCGACGACGGATCTCCGAGTCACCGAATGCGAGCTTCAGTTTGTGAATGAAAGTATTAAGCATGATGTGAGCCGCCACTAGCCATGAGGGCGGTTAGGGCTCCTTTAGAAATCATACATCCTTTCACGACGAGCGCCTTGGTGAGCGTGCCCACACCGAGAATCTTCACCTTTGGTGCACGACCGTGGAAGCGGCGGACGAGTCCCTTCATGAGGAGCGTCGCCGGCGAGACCGTCTCCCCCGTCTTGAACGCGTCCTCCAGAGCTGTGATACTCACTGGCGCATAGACCACGCGTTCGCTGTTGACCGTACGTCCGCGATTCTTACCATAGCCACGACGCTTCGGAATCTTTTTTATGAGGTCGCGCACCTCGGGACGAATCTTATGTCCTGCACGCGCGGTCTGTCCTTTACCTCCACGGCCGGAGGTCTTCCCGCGTTTACCTCCACGCCCTACGGGAGGATTTTTCTTGTTTATCGTATTAGGAAAAAGGGTGTGGAGTTGCATAAGAATTATTGTGCACGGAGCTTCGCGAGCGCGGCGACGGTTGCACGTGCGATAGTGAGCTTATTCTTAGAGCGCGTATGAATCTTCGTTACGACGTCGGTAACACCGCCGAGCTCCAGCACGGTGCGCATCGCCGAACCGGCGACGAGTCCGCGGCCCGCCGACGGAATAATCGCGACGATAGAGGACGCATACTTCGTCGTCACTTCGTGCGGGATGGAACCCGACTTCGTGCGAACAATGGTGATCAAATGTTTCTTTGCGTCTCGAGTCGCTTTATCAACGGCGAGTGCTGTGTCCGCGCCCTTGCCGATGCCGACGCCGACGCGACCCTTGCGGTCGCCGATGACGACGACAATGCTGAAATTGAAACGACGACCGCCCGCCATCACGCGCGCCACGCGGCGAGCGTTAATGGTCACCTGATCAAACTCGCCTCGCTCGCGTGGAGCTCTCCCGCGTCCGCCTCCGCGTGGCGCGCGACCGCGAATCGCTCCCCTACCACCGCGACCACCCGTGCGTTCGCGCGTCGCTGGCGCTGATGTAGCTTCTACTCCGGTAATCACTGGCGCATCAACCACTTCCGTCTCTGTCGGGATCTCTGCCGGCACCTCCTCAATTATTTTTTCTTCAGTCGTGTCCATATTCAGTATTTAAAAAGTAAGTCCGCCTGCGCGCGCCGCTTCTGCAAGCACCTTCACTTGTCCGGCATAACGGTACCCGCCTCGGTCAAAGACGATTGTAGTAATGCCCGCCGCCTTCGCTTTCTTTGCAATAACTTCACCCACATTCGCCGCCTGCACCGACTGTGAGCCCTTAAATTCGCGTCCGTGCGCGGCGATAAGCGTTGTCCCGGCCGTGTCATCAATGAGCTGTGCCGAGATGAAACGATTGCTGCGGAAGACGGCGAGACGCGGGCGCGTTGCAGTACCCGACACACGCGCGCGGACGCGCGCATGACGGCTCTCGCGCAATTCTTTTTTCGTGGTACGTTTGTGTTGCATGTTTGTTTTTTCTGCCTTCTGCTTTCTGCCTACTGCTTACTATTATACGGCCTTCTTCCCCTGCTTCCTGCGGATGACTTCGCCCTCATAGCGAATACCCTTGCCGAGATACGGCTCCGGCGGCTTCACTCTACGGACATTCGCAGCGAACTGTCCGAGCGATTCATTGTTCGGGCTCGTGAGTGTGAGTACATTCTTCTCGGCGACGGCTATCACGTCTTCAGGAACCGGGAGCGACACCGTGTGCGAGAAACCGACCGTGAGCACCACCTCCTTACCCTTCACTTCCATACGGTAGCCGACACCTTCCAGAATAAGCTTCTTCACAAATGGCGTCTCAACACCGTGCACCATATTCTTCACATGCGCGGCATAGGTACCGGTCAGGACGCGCGCGAGACGAGAAGCATCCTTCGCCGTAATCATCGCACCGCCGTTCAGAACGGTGACCGCAACCGAAGGATGTAGGCGCTTCGTCAGCGTGCCCTTCGCGCCCTTGATGGTCAGCACTCCGCCAGAGACCGAAACATCGGTCTTTCCTATGGGAATCGGTTTTTTAGCAAGACGGGACATGGCTAGATTTAGTTACCAGATCTCAAAGAGATCTTCTCCGCCGACATGACTCTTGCGCGCCTCTGCGTCCGAAAGAATACCGGCAGAAGTAGAGATTAAACGTGCACCCGTACCGCCCTTCACCTTATGCGTGGCAGCTGCCGACGTGTACAGACGACGACCGGGCTTAGAGATGCGCTTTACCCCGCGCAGTTTCGCGATACCGCGCTCATCGTAGGCGAGTGTCACAGAGATAGTGCGTTTCCCTTCCTCCTCGCCCTCCGTCTTGACCTCCGTCAAGAAACCGAGTTGCTTCAACTTCTTCGCGACGGCGAGAATGTGTCCGGAGTACGGCACGGACACCTCCTTTTTGCCGATCATAACGACATTTTGAAGGCGAATTATAAAGTCTCCTACGCGGTCAGTTATCATGGATAGTGAGTATATTGAACTACTTGTGGTGAGCGAAGTCGAACTACCATGATGCTTTTTTAACTCCCGGGATCTTCCCTTCGCGTGCGAGTTCGCGGAACTTGATGCGCGAGAGGCCGAAAGCGCGCATGTATCCGCGCGAACGGCCCGTGATAGCACAGCGATTCTTCAGCCGGACAGGAGATGAATTCCGTGGCAATGCGGCGAGCCCGTCTACATCTCCAGCGGCCTTAAGCTCGGCACGCTTCTTAGCGTACTTTTTGACGAGTTTCGCCTTTTTGGCGTATCGCGCTAATTGTGACTTTTTAGCCATAAGTAAAAATAAAGCCCCCAAGGAGCGTGCCAATAATCTATCATCTAGCTATCCCGCAGTCAAACGACGTCGCCGCACCTAACTATTTTGAAGGTTCGGCGGTGCGAAGGGGGAGGCCAAGGTGGCGGAGGAATGCGTATAAGTAACTAGTTCAAGTCCATCTTTGGATATCCCCTAAATACTACGACCGTGATATATTAGGGATATGGGGATTATAGAAATTGAAGCAAAGAAAAAGCGCAGGAAGGCCTACCTGCAACAAGCATTACTGATGTCGGTCGCAGTCGCTGGCGTTGTACTGGTTGCGTCTATCACGCCAAATGCATTCTCCGCCCTACGGCATCTGCCGGCCATGAAGCGCGCCCGTTTACTCTATAGAGCAAGAACAGCGCTTGGAAAACTCGTGGTAAAGGGACTCATCGTATTTGAAACACGTAATGGTAAGAAATATGCTCGAATTACCGAAGAAGGTCGTAAGGTACTCGCTTATGAAGAACAAAAAGCGAAACTCGATACAACCAAGAAGCGCAGATGGAATGGGCGCTGGCGCGTAATTATATTTGACGTGCCAGAACGTCGCAGAAAGGTTCGCGATAGATTACGACAAATTATGCGCGGAGTAGGATTCGCGCGGCTTCAGGATAGCGTATGGGTCTTTCCGTATGATTGTGAAGATTTTGTAGCACTACTCAAAGCTGATCTGAAGATCGGCACGGCGGTTTTGTACATGGTCGTTGAACAGATAGAGAACGATAAACATTTGCGAGAACATTTTGGACTCAAATTGAATTAAAACACATATCCCCTAATTATACCGACCGTGATGTCTAAGGGATATGTTTCTAGAGAATAATTACTGCGTTGAATGCGTACAAAAATTATTTCGCGGGTTCGGAGGTGCGGAGGGGGAGGCCGAGGTGGCGGAGGAATGCTTCGGCCTCGGCCTTTGATTTTGCCGTAGTAACGATGGTGATAGCGAAGCCGAAGACGTCTTTAAGGTCTTCGTCGGAGGTCTCAGGGAAGATGGTGTGCTCTTTAATGCCGATGGTGATATTACCCATATCGTCAATCGCCTTGGCCGAGAGGCCGCGGAAGTCGCGCGTGCGCGGGAGCGCGATGTGGATGAGCTTGTCCACAAAGTCGTACATACGTGCACCACGGAGGGTAACCTGGAGCCCGACCGTATCGCCCTCACGCACCTTGAAGGACGCGATTGAGATTTTTGCAGAGCGCTGCGCCGACTTCTGCCCCGTAATCTTAGCGAGACGGTCTTCAATGAGTTCAATCTGCTTCTTGTCGCGCTTCTTCCCCACGCCAGAGGAGACGATGACCTTCTCAATGCGCGGACTCTGCATCGGGCTGGTATAGCCGAAACTCTCGGAGAGAGCGAGAAAAGCGGACTGCTGTCGTTGTTTGGTGATAGACATATATTTCAAAAAAATATTACTGCGCATCAAGCGCGGACTTTAATTTCTTGGTAGCCGTGACGAGCTTGACGTTTGATGCATCAATCGGGCGCGGACGCTCAACGATGCGACCGACCTGTCCCGTACGCCCTTTCATGTGGCGCTTTATCATTGCGACACCTTCAACAACGACCTTATTCTCCTTCGGCAGTGCGCGCAGAATCACACCGGACTTGCCTTTGTCCTTGCCAGAAATCACTTTTACTTTATCTCCTTTTTTTATTTTCATAGTATTTTTGTATTTTTTGTTTACTGCTTTCTGCTTACTATTTAAACGACTTCAGGTGCAATAGAAACGATAGTGTGCCACCCGCGCTCGGAGAGCTCGCGCGGGACCGGCCCGAACACGCGATTCCCCTTCGGAGCCATCTCCTTACCCTGCTTCTCAATGAGAACGACTGCGTTCTCATCAAAGCGGATATACGAGCCGTCCTTGCGCGCGAAGGGCTTCACTTGGCGCACGATAACCGCGCGGTAGATATCCTTCTTCTTCACCGCCTTACGCGGTTGTGCTGTCTGAATAGACACGACGACCACATCGCCTATTTGGGCATATCGACGATGACTCCCACCGAGCACCTTGAATACGCGCGCGATGATTCCGCCGGAATTATCTGCCACTGTGACGATGGATTGTGGTTGCAACATATTTATTTCGCGCCTGTGCTGAGCGTAGTCGAAGCAATCTTAAAGCGTTTCAGCTTAGAAATGGGACGTGTCGCAACTATCGTCACTTTATCTCCGACCTGCGCCGTATTGCCCGGATCATGCGCGAGATACTTCTTTGAGCGGACGAAATACTTCTTGTACTTCGCATGCTTCACGAAGCGGTCCACACGTACCGTTGCTGTATCTTTCATCGCCGTCTTGACGACGACACCGGTAAATGTTTGTGGGCGGATGGTTTTAGTTTCCATGGATTATTTTGCGGCTTGCCGTGAGCTTCCTGTGGTGAGCTTGATCGAACCAGTCGAACGGGTGTGTTGTTCAGTCAGGATGCGAGCGACCGTCGCGCGAAGTTTCTTTGGCGAATTCGTATCCTTCGGGCGAGCACCGGCGGCAGCGAAACGCTCCGCGCGAAGCGTGGCGCGCGTATCAGTGAGAAGCTTCGTGAGCTCCGTATCGGTCTTCGTGGTCATATGTTCTCTTTTCATACCATTATTCCTATCGCGTAACAATTGACACCCTAATTGGGAGCTTCATACCCGCTTGACGCAAGTGCGTCCGCGCAATCACGTCCGGCACGCCGTCAAGCTCAAAGAGGATGCGCCCCGGACGCACTTCAAAGACGTAGTGCTTCGGGTCGCCCTTACCGCTACCCATGCCTACTTCGGCCGGCTTCGCCGTCACCGGGCGATCGGGGAAGATGCGAATCCACATTTTTCCGCTCTTCGCGACGGCGCGCGTGAGCACCTTACGCGCCGATTCAATCTGATTGCTCGTGATGCGCGCAGAGGTCTGCGCCTTAAGCCCGTAGGAGCCGAAGGCGATAGTGGTACCGCGTGTGTCGGGACGGTTTAGCTTCTTCGCGCTCCTGCGCTGGGTCTGCCACTTGCGGTGCTTAACTTTTTTAGGAAACAACATACAAAGATATTAAAAGTATATTACACAAAGATTAGGCGGAGTGCGCCGTCGTTTTCTTGTCTTGGTAGACATTGCCACGGAAGATCCATACCTTGATGCCTATAACTCCGTACGGCAGTTGTGCCTCTTCTTGAGCGAAATCAATATCCGCACGAAATGTCTGGAGAGGGACACGGCCTTTCTTCAGCTGTTCGCTACGGCTCATCTCTGCCCCACCCAGGCGACCAGAAATCACAATGCGCACGCCCTCAACCTCGCGCGCCGCAATTACCTTCTCCACCGTCTGCTTCAGCACACGACGAAATGGCATTCGCTTCTCTAGGCCTTCGGCGACCATGTAGGCGACGACTGCCGCGTCGGTCTCGGCCTGGCGAATTTCAACGATATCAAATTTCAAGGTGCGACGATCCTCTGGAGCGACCTTGTGCACTACTCCAATAAGCTCCTTACGAAGCTTCGTTGCGTTCTCACCCGAACGGCCGATAACGAGACCAGGACGTGCGGTGGAGAGAATGATACGCAGTTCAGTCGCAGAACGTTCTATCTCTATCCCACTGACAAACGAGCCACGCAGGCGCTTCGTGAGGAAACGACGAACGGTCTCGTCTACCTTAATATTCTCGCGATAGCTCTTCTTATCGCCGGCGAACCAACGGCTCTTCCACCCTCGGATGATGCCGAGGCGGTGTGCGTAGGGATGTACAGTGTGTGTCATACTCTAGGAAGCTGGAGACTTGGTGCTGGAAGCTAGAATCAATTTAATACGAGATTTTTTGTGACGGATGAGCGTCGCGCGACCCATCGCGCGTGGCATATAGCGCTTCAGCATCCCCGCGCTTTCTACCGTGATGTCTTGAATGACGAGCGTGCCAACGTCTTCGCCGTCCAATTTAGCACTAGCCACGGCGCTCTTAATGAGCTTCGCAATCGGCTCGGACGCACGCTTCGGCAAGAATTGGAGCGCGATGAGCGCCTGCGCGACCGATTTGCCCTTCACAAGATTCGTCACGAGACGGACCTTGCGCGGGGCCTGATTGTGACTATCAATAGAAGCGCGTGCCATATTATTTTCCTGCGGGCGCAGCTGCCGAAGCCGCCGGAGCAGCCGTTGCCGCTTTCGCCGAAGCGATTTCGGCCTCTTGCTTCTTCTGCTCCATTTCATTCTGCATCTTACCGCCGTGACGTACGAACTTCTTGGTCGGTGAGAATTCACCAAGGCGGTGACCTATCATATCTTCATTGACGAGCACTTCCAAGTGCTGTTTGCCGTTATGCACGCCGAATGTGAAGCCGATCATCTCTGGGCTTATCTGGCTCCGGCGCGCCCATGTCTTCACCACCCCCGCGGTGGAGGGTTTTAAGTTCTTGACCTTCTTCAGGAGTTTGGCATCCACGAAGGGTCCTTTCTTAAGTGAGCGTGACATAAAAATTAAGCACCCGCAGAGCGGGATGTCTGAACGATACAGGAGTAATAAGACATATGCAACGATAACGCTTTAGCCATTGCGCTTTTTCCCCACTTTGCGGCGGGAGATGATAAAGACGTTTGAGTACTTCTTCGGCGTGCGCGTCTTCTGGCCCTTACCCGTCGGCTTGCCCCACATGCTCTTCGCACGGCGGGTACCGCGGCCCTGCCTGCCTTCACCACCGCCGTGCGGATGGTCTACTGGATTCATAGCAGTACCGCGCACTGTCGGGCGGATGCCCATCCAACGACTGCGACCCGCCTTCCCTATCACGACGAGGTTGTACTCTTCATTGCCGACCGCGCCGATAGACGCCCAGCAGAGATCCAATACTTTTCGGACTTCGGTTGACGGGAGTTTAATCTGCGCATAGCCCGCATCGTGCGCGACCACTTCGGCGAAGTTACCTGCCGAACGAACGAGCGTGGCCCCCGCACCTGGCTGGAGCTCAATGTTGTAAACAAAGGTACCGACAGGGATTTTACCGAGCGGCATACGATTGCCAACAGTGAACGGTGCGTCCTCGGCGACGAGGAATGTGCTTCCGACCGCCATTTCTTTCGGGAGAATCACGTACCGACGTTCGCCGTCTGCGTAGAGTGCGAGACCGATGAAAGCCGAACGGTATGGATCATATTCAACCGTCTCAATTTTGGCGGGAACGTTCTTTTTATTGTACGAGAAATCAATGTCGCGGAAACGGCGCTTGTGTCCCCCACCCTGATGGCGAGTGGTAATGCGACCGAAGGCGTTACGGCCCGCACGATCCTTTCTACCTTTCACGAGCGGTTTGTGCGGCTTATCGCCCGAGAGCAGTTCTCGGTACGGGAGTGTGGTCATGAAGCGACGGCTCTTGGTGGTTGGTTTATAGGTTTTCATATTTGGAAATTATCCGAACTGGATCGTGTCACCAGTATTCAGATAGACATAGGCTTTCTTGCGGTTCGCGCGCTGACCCACACCGCGCTTGGTGCGCATGGTCTTCTGCTTCCCCTTCACATGTACGATACGAATTTTGCGCGGAGAAACTTTATAAATTTCTTTTATTGCTCCTGCAATATCTGCTTTTGTAGCGCGCGACGAAACAGCAAATGTATAAATGCCTCTCTCAGTCGCGATGAGCGCCTTCTCCGAGAGCCACGGCGCGCGAATGACTTCGTGTTCGCTCCCCTGCACTGGCTTCCGCGAACGTGCGTGCCGCACGTTCGCGCCCCGCGTAGCCTTGCCGGAGTGGGATGTTTTTTTTGCTGAATCTTTTTTTCCAAAAATAGACATATTTATTTTTGAATACGAGAGACAAGCATCTTGAAGACTGCCTCCGGATTCTCAATGATGAGATATTTGTGCGAGAGAATGTCCACGATATTCAAGTTGCGCGCCTCCTCCGTCTGCATATTGCCCAAATTGCGGAAGCTCTTTATCACATTTGTATCATACTTCGCGAGCGCGATAAGCGCGGCATTCGTTTTCTTATTCGCCAGCCGTTCTACGCTCGCTCCCTTTGCAATTGCTGAAATTACCGTCTTCGCCTCAGCCGTCTTCGGCTTCGCGAATGCGAACGCATCAATCAAAATAAGTTCGCCATCCTTCTGCTTGCGCGACAGCACCGAGACGAGCGCGCCCGCGCGCATTTTACGATTAATCTTCTCGCTGTAGTCACGCTCCGAGCGCGGACCGAAGGTTACTCCTCCATGCCGCCATAGTGGTGAGCGTGTCGAACCATGGCGCGCCTGACCGGTACCCTTCTGCGCCCACGGTTTCTTTCCGCCGCCCGAGACCTCTGCGCGGTCCTTCGTGTTCGCACGATTCTGGCGCAGGTTCGCCTGCATAGCAGTTGACACCTGATGCACGAGGTCGGCCTTCCACGGCGCGCCGAAAAGCTTGGCCGGGAGAGTGATCTCTCCGACTTTTTTTCCTTCTGTTGAGAAAATAGGCATTTCCATAATTATTTTGATACGACTTCAAGAAGTGCGCCCCGAATGCCGGGCACCGCGCCTGACACAATGATCTCGCCGGCGGCCACATCAACCGCGAGCACTTTAAGATTCGTCACGGTCACGCGGTCGGTACCCATGCGCCCCGCCATGCGCATGCCCTTCACGACGCGACCGCCCGCGCGACCCCCGCCTCCGCCGATAGAGCCCGGAGCGTGCTCGGAGTGCTTCTGACCGTGCGAACGCGGGCCGCCGTGGAAACCGTGGCGCTTCACCACGCCGATAAAGCCCTTGCCTTTTGAAAGACCCGAGACCTGCACTACGTCACCAACCGCAAAAACATCTGCACTTATTTGATTGCCTACTGCATACTGCATACTGCCTTCATCTATGAATTCTCGGATTGCCGTATACCCTTTTCCTTTTGTATGACCAAGAACAGCTTTTGAAATATTTTTTGTTTTGCGAACGCCGACGCCGACCTGCACCGCCGAGTATTTGTCTTTGCCGTCCTTCGTCTTTACCTGCGTCACGGTCACTGGGTCGGCTTTCAAAATAGTGCCGGCAAGCGCGATACCATCCGCCGTGAAAACGCGGGTCATTTTTTCTTTCTTCGCGAGAATGAATTTCATTGGAAATTAAAAGCGCGCCTGCAACAGCGCGTAGAGCCCGAGAGGGCTTTCCGGCCATTGGTCCAGACAACTCGTCCGTACTTAGCGACTCGGGTACTCTACACTACACTGTCTTTCTGCGCAACAAAACCGCCCTTTGGGCGGTTTTGTGCTTTTATCTTGGCGCGCTTTAAATCATCTTCACATCAATCGAAACGCCGGAGGGGAGATTGAGGTTCGTGAGGGCCTCTATCACCTTCGGCGATGGGTTCGTGATATCTATGAGGCGCTTGTGGATGCGCATCTCAAACTGCTCGCGGGCGTCCTTATGCACGAAGGTTGAACGATTTACGGTCCAACGCTTGATCTCGGTGGGGAGCGGGACAGGACCCACGACGACGGCGTCGAAGCGCGCCGCGGTGTCGATAATCTGCTTCACCGAGAGGTCAAGTATTTTGTGCTCATAGGCGCGCACGCGAATGCGGAGCTTGTGCTCAATAACGGCAACTGGCACTGCCGGTTTCGCGATTTTCGGTTTTGCTATTCTTTTCTCTGCAATTTTTACAACGCGCGCTGTTGGCGCTCGTTTTGTAGATTTTTTTGGTTTTGAAGTTGCCGTGGCCATTGATTTTTTAGTAGGCGGTATGCGGTAGGCAGTAGGCGAAATTCTTTTTCAGACTGCTTACCGCTTACTGCTTTCTGCTTACTGTTCTTACGCAGTAATTTTCGTGACGACTCCAGCGCCGACGGTCTTCCCGCCTTCGCGGATAGCGAAGCGCTGTTGATCTTCAAGCGCTATCGGTGCAACGAGCTTCACCTTAAAGGTGACTGTGTCGCCCGGCATCACCATCTCCTTACCCTCTGCGAGCGTCACTTCACCCGTGACGTCGGTGGTGCGGATATAGAACTGTGGCTTGTAGCCCGAGAAGAAGGGTGTGTGGCGGCCGCCCTCGTCCTTACCGAGGATGTAGACCTCCGCGTCAAACTCGGTGTGCGGAGTGACGGTGCCCGGCTTCCCGAGTACCTGTCCGCGATGCACGTCTTCCTTCTTGGTACCGCGCAAGAGAATTCCGGCGTTGTCGCCTGCCTGACCCTCTTGCAACTGCTTGTTGAACATTTCAATGCCCGTAACAGTCGACTTGGCTGTCGGCTTGATGCCGACGATTTCAACTTCCTCGCCCACCTTCACGACACCGCGTTCAATACGGCCCGTGACGACGGTGCCGCGTCCTTCAATAGAGAAGACGTCTTCAATCGGCATCAGGAAGGGCTTGTCGGTCTCGCGCTTCGGCATATCAAAGTACGTGTCCATCGTGTCCACGAGCTCCTTCACCTTCTTCGCATACTCGTCGGTCACGGCTTTGGCATCAAGCGCCTTGAGACCTGAACCGCGGATAATCGGCGTATTGATGGCGTCGTACCCCTGCTTCGTGAGCAGTTCGCGGATTTCTTCTTCCACGAGGTCAATGAGGTCCGCTTCGGCGACCATGTCCACCTTGTTGAGGAAGACGATGAGCTTCTTCAGCCCCACTTGCTTCGCAAGGAGGATGTGCTCGCGCGTCTGCGGCATCACGCCGTCGGTCGCAGCGACCACGAGGACTGCGCCGTCCATTTGGGCGGCACCCGTAATCATGTTCTTGATGTAGTCGGCGTGTCCCGGCGCATCAATGTGCGCGTAGTGACGGTTCGGCGTCTCGTACTCGCTGTGGTGGAGTGCAATAGTAATACCGCGCGCCTTCTCTTCGGGTGCGCTGTCAATTTTATCAACGCCTTCCACGCGGGCCGAGTAGCCTTCGGCGGTGAGCATTGAGAGCACGTGTAGGATGCCTGCGGTGAGAGTCGTCTTTCCATGGTCCACGTGACCGATGGTACCGACGTTCATGTGTGGCTTGCTACGATTGAATTCTGCCATATTGATAAGTTAATTTTTAAATCACGAATAACTCCGGCGAAGCCGGAAATCTCCAAGACTCGCCACCAATAAAAGCAGACAAGCCAAAGAGCGACGCCAAGATGCGTTACGTACAAATGTACCTGAGCCGCCGCAAAAACGCAAGATGCTTACTATATGATAATGTATTCCTTTGGATAAAAAGAAAGCCACGCCGTGCGCAGCTTTCTGGAATAGGTGGCCCCGACGAACAGGGCAGACCTCCTGCAGATCTCGTCTACGTTATTCTGTGGCCCAGAATGGAGGAGACTGGGCGCACTTGTGTCATACGACGGCGGAGCGATCGTGGCAGGGTGAGGGATTTGGTTAGTACGGCTTGTCTCTATTTCTCATGCCCCAAGTCCGTTTGGGGAGCGACATACGCAAAGTGGAATATGTGGTTTATGAGACCGACGACCCCAATGCTAGCCACCAAATCCAAGACCATTATACAGGTTGGAGTCCGTTTAAGCAAGTTCTAACAAGGTTAAACCTTGTCCCAAACTGGGGCGTATTTGCTAGATGCCACGATAGGTCTTTTCATTCCGTGGGCGGATGTCGTCCACGATTGCTTGATCGTGTTCATTAACGTGAAAGAAAATTCTATATCTGCCAGTGCGAGTTCGGTAAAGCGATTTGCTGCCAGAGAGTTTCTCCGCATGGAGCAACGCCCGACATGCTGGATTGTGTAAGCACGCGAGTGTCTCAAATAACTGCCATCGATGCTTCTTTGGTATGCGTGCGAGAAGCTTATCGATGCGATCCATGGAAACTAGCGCTCGTTGTCTATAAGAATGCGCAATTTTTCTGCGAGTATCCCGGCTTCGATACCTTCGCCGCCATTATCACGGACGGCGTTAAAAATGGTACCACGAGGAGAACCGCCAATCGCATACTTCCACGCCGATGCCTGGCGCTTGAGGGTGTCGTATTTCTGCTTGCTGATAGTCACTGTGGTCATGACTCGATTATAACATAGCTGCCGTCCTGAAGGGCATCTGCTTGAATGCGCAATTAACTTTCCTTATTTGCGGGAGGCGATGATGTCATCAGCGACGTTTTTAGGGACCACATCGTAATGATCAAATTCCATCGTCATTGAGCCACGGCCTTCGGTCATCGAGCGAAGCGTGGTGGTGTAGCCGAACATTTCCGAGAGCGGGACCTTGGCGTGCACGACCTTGTTCATACCTCGCTCATCCATACCTTCAATCTGTCCGCGCTTGCCGGAGAGGTTGCCTGTGATGTCCCCCATGAACTGCTCTGGCACGACCACTTCAATGCGCATGATCGGCTCCAAGATAACCGCCTTCGCGCGCGCTGCCGCTTCTTTGAACGCCATAGATGCAGCAATCTTGAATGCGATTTCTGAAGAGTCGACATCGTGATACGAGCCGTCGTAGAGGTCTACCGAGATGTCCACCATCGGGAAGCCGGCGAGGAATCCGCGCGCCATCGCTTCGCGCACACCCTTCTCCACTGCGGGGATGAATTCATGCGGGACGACACCACCCTTAATGTTGTTGATAAATTCAAAATGGTCTTCGCGCGTAACGTTCTTCTTGACCTTCTCGTCCGGGTCCACGGGCTCCATCTTCTTCATTCTGATCTTCACGTGCCCGTACTGGCCGCGACCGCCGGTCTGCTTGATATACTTCCCTTCTGCCTCGGCGCTCCCGAGAATCGTCTCGCGATACGCGACTTGTGGCTTGCCCACATCCGCGACGACATTGAATTCACGCTTCATGCGGTCAACCAAAATTTCCAAGTGGAGTTCGCCCATGCCTGAAATAATCGTTTCGCCCGTCTCTTCGTCGCCCTTGATGCGGAAGGTCGGATCTTCGTCAGAGAGTTTACGGAGTGCGACGCCCATCTTCTCTTGATCGGCCTTCGTCTTCGGTTCAATGCGAAGCGATACCACGGGCTCGGGGAATTTAATTTCTTCCAGTACGATTGGATTATCCTCATCGCAGAGTGTGTGCGATGTCTTGGTATCTTTAAGACCGACGGCGGCGGCAATCTCGCCGGTGAACACCTTCTCTACTTCTTCGCGCTTGTCGGCCTGGAGCCGCACGATGCGCCCGACGCGTTCCTTAGAGCCCGTTGTTGAGTTGTATACATATGAACCGGCAGAGAGTGTACCGGAATAGACGCGAAAGAAGGTCAGCGCACCGACGAAGGGGTCGGTCTGGAGTTTAAATGCGAGCGCACAGAAGGGCTCTTCGTCAGACGCATGGCGCAGAACAGGTTCGCCAGTCTTCGGATTGATGCCGGTGACCGGCTTCAGGTCAACTGGTGACGGGAGATAGTCCACGACGCCATCCAAAACGAGTTGAACGCCCTTGTTCTTCAAGGCCGAGCCACAATAAACCGGAAACACATCATTATTCATCACTGCTTTGCGCAAAATCGCTTTCAGTTCTTCAACCGGTGGCTCTTTGCCGTCCAAGTACGCAGCCATCGCTGTGTCGTCTTGTTCAACGATGCGCTCCACGAGTGCATGGCGATACTTTTTTGCATCGTCCAAAAGATTTGCTGGCACTTCTCCTTCTATCACCTCCTGACCCATATCTCCAGAGAACGTGTACGACTTCATCGTAAGCAGGTCCACGACGCCTTCATGTTGCGCTTCCTCCCCTATCGGGATCTGCATGCGAATCGCCTTCGGTGAGAGTCGATCAAGAATACTTGCGTACGAATCTTCAAATGAAGCACCTGTGCGGTCCAGTTTGTTGATGAAGCAGACGCGCGGGACCTTCGCCTCGTCGGCGTAGCGCCAGTTCGTTTCGGATTGTGGCTCCACCCCCGCGACGCCGTCAAAGACGACAATCGCGCCGTCTAAGACGCGCATTGAGCGCTTCACCTCGGCGGTGAAGTCAATGTGTCCCGGAGTGTCAATAATGTTGAATCGGTACTTTTTTGCTGTATCTTTTTTATCCTTTTCAGCGGTTTTGGTCCAAAAACAGGTGATGGCGGCCGCAGTAATGGTGATGCCGCGTTCGCGCTCCTGTTCCATCCAGTCGGTCGTGGTGTCGCCCTCGTGCACCTCGCCTATTTTGTGCTGGGAGCCGGTATAAAAAAGAATACGCTCGCTGACAGTCGTCTTCCCCGCGTCAATATGCGCGATGATGCCGAAGTTACGGACTTTCTCCAGTGGATAATCTCTGTTCATAATTTACAAAAATAAAAAGCGCCTCGCGCACATTTATAATATCACGCTTACCACGCAAAATGCGCGAATGCCTTGTTCGCTTCTGCCATGCGGTGCATTTCGTTCTTCTTTTTAATCGCATCGCCTTCGTTCTTGGCGGCAAGGAGGAGCTCGTCTGCGAGTTTCTGCCCCATCGGACGACCCTTCTTATTACGTGCGGCGCCGATAATCCAACGGAAAGAGAGCGCGAGCCGGCGTGCCTGAGGGACTTCGCGTGGCACTTGGTAATTCGCTCCGCCGACACGGCGCGAGCGTACTTCCATTAAGGGCGACACATTGCGGAGAGCCGATTCAAACGTCTCAAGCGGATTAACGCCTGTTGCTTCAATCTTCGCGAACGCATCATAGACGACCGCGCGCGCAGTATCCTTTTTCCCGCTCCACATAACCGTATTGATAAATCGCGTCAGGGTCTCCGACCCATATTTCAAGTCCGGCCGCCACGTTCGCTTCTTTTTAAGTGGTTTACGCATAATTATTTAGGCCGCTTTGCGCCATAACGCGAACGCGAGGTGCGACGCTTATCCAGACCGGTTGCGTCCAGCTTGCCTCGTACAATTGTGTACTGCACACCGATATCCTTCACGCGACCGCCACGCAGGAGGACGACCGAGTGTTCTTGGAGATTATGCGTCTCGCCCGGAATGTAGGCAGTCACTTCCATACCGTTCGTGAGGCGAACGCGGGCAATTTTACGGATAGCGGAGTTCGGCTTCCTCGGTGTCTTGGTAGTCACTTTAGTGCACACGCCGCGTTTGAAAGGCGAGGGATAAAAAGTCGGACGATTCTTGAGCGCATTAAAACCGCGCGTGAGCGCGACGACCTTCGTCTTACGCGTTTTGTCGCGCCGACGTTTTTTTGAAAGCTGATTAATGGTGGACATTTATTTAATCAAAGTCCCGCATCTCGCGGGATAGGAGCACTATATATAAGTATGTGCGAAAACG